>CAZPPN010000001.1:0-38627 GCA_964588425.1 uncultured Ruminococcus sp.
TTGCCGGAGTTTACCGCCGCTGATCTGTAGCCGGAGTTTACCGCCGCTGAGCTGTCTCCGGAGTTTACCGCTTTTACTTCGTTCGGTATTTTTGCGATTTTCTCTTTTATGTATTCAGTCTCAGCTTCCACAAGCCCGTCAATTCCGATTTTTGCGCCGATTTTTAGCTTTTTGGCGCAAAACTTCTCGTTGTCATCGGTGTATGTCTCGTCAAGCGCTTCGACTTCGCAAAACTCGTTCAGATCGCCTTTAATGTTGCACGGCTCATAATATAGCAGCACGTCAAGCGGTCGGGCGCAGAAGTGCATGCCTTTTTGGCAAATCTCCGCTTTTTTTTCCTCGAATACGGTGTTTTCGGCGTACTGCTTATCTAAGCACGTCATATCCGGGTTAAATCCTTTGTAGCCTTTCATTTTCTTTTCCTCGCCGTCCGCAGCTTTCACCACCGTCTCAAACGGACGCGCATCGCGGTGATTCTTCAGTTTGAATTTCAGTCTGTATGTTTTCATGAATGTCCTCTTGATTTGGATTTTGTATTTTTGCAGTTAATATCTACTTGTTTTTGTGAAATATCCCTTTATGCGTCTCACACCAATCATCCCAATCAATAGTACGCCATTGACCCGAATATATATATTTCTGTGCCATAACATTTTGCCAATGTTCGGGCATTTCGCCAATTCTCATGTCTTTATATGGCATACCATAAATAGTTACAGATTTTAATTTGCGCATAGCATATATGCGTTGCAAATTATCATTCAAATCTTTTTTCAATAATATGTATATAAACAATTTTGAGGTTGGTATCCCTTTTTCACAAAGAAGATCGGCCGCCCTGTACATACCTTCAATTTGCGGCTTCCTATCCACAGAAAACCGAATATATTTGATCCATTTCAGTTCTGCAAATATGCCGGCAATTTCGGGGGTAATCGTAAATACACTTGTTGCTTGATTTATATCTATTCGATAATCTGTTTGGGATAGTTGTCGCAATTGTTCAATTCCATGAGGATGAGATGTTATATTGTTATCCATCAACACAATTTTCTTTGTGTCGGGACGTACTATTTCTTGCCATTTTCTATATGGTTTTATTTCGCCTTCTTTTTGAGGTACATAGCAGTTTTTGCATCTATTCGGACAACCTCGCGTTAAAAAACCAATTGCATAATCACAATCAGGATATATCGAATAGTCGGGAAACATATCATCTATTTCATCAGGCAGGTTCTCATAAATCCCATATCCTGTGCCCCCCTTTACTGTATGCTCTGGCAAATAAGGATTTTCAGGGGTAAAATCAAACACCTTACTTGAATATACTTTATCATACATCGAAGCGGATAGAGCGTTAAACCACTCAACAATATCACCTTGCTTTTTGTGATACGCAGATATTTTCATCAATGCATAGTTGGGAAATTTGTCTTTTCTTTTCAAGTGTTCCGCATCAGCATCGTGCAATGCTATGTACATCATCTTCTCCTCCCGCAGCGTGCCGCACGTCTGATCTCGTCGGGCGTTACATACCCGAGTCGGCGCGGATCGGGATCGCGTTCATCAATGTACACATCACGTACCGCCGAACGTTTCCTGCCGCGCTCTGACGTTCCCGGATTTCTGTCGGGTGACATCACGGCAAGCATCACAAGGATCACAATGGACCACATCACACACTCAAGCGCAAGCACCGCACGGCAGAGTGTGCCGAATTCCGCCGAATCCATCCCGATCAACGCCGCCGCACTCCCTCCGAAGATCAGCCAGTACAGCACAAATCCGACAGCTGTTTGGATTTTGTTCGTTTTCATTCCGCAGCCTCCATCTCAAGCCAGCATTTTATGCATTTCTTGCAAATGTTTTCGTCAAAATCTTCGATATCAAAATCGCCGTATTGGTTTTTTATCGTTTTCTTCTGCATACATCTGCCCGAATGATACATCGTATTGCATGGCTGATCCATACCGACTACTCCGTCACATATCATCTCCGCTAACTTCCCGGGTGTGTTACATGTTTCTATGATCTTATCAAAGTTTGTCATTCTTCTTTCCTCCTTAAATCTTCTTCCGTGCAGCCGAGAGCATCGCATAACTGCCGTACTTTCACAGGCTTCGGATCTGCCGCGCACATCTCGTACAGGTGTACCGAATTAACACATATTCCTGCGGATACCGCAAGCTCCTTCTGAGTCATTCCCGCTTTGAGGCGAACCCGCTTCAGTCCGGGCAGTCCTGTTTTTATCGGACGCTTCTTTGCCCGTTCGAGGTCTCTTTGATGCTTGGCAGTCATTACGGCGAGATGCCTTTCCTCAGCCTGTCTCTTCTGTTCGCATAAGCATTTCCATGAACAGTAGTATTTGCCCCTCCGATCCCGATATGCCCATATGCTCGGATCAAACAACCCGAACTCCCTGCCGCATATCGGGCACGACCGTCGGAAGTTGTTGTATATGTAGTCACGTTCCATTGCCGTACGCCCTCGATGCTGCTGCAGCGAAAAATTCATCTGTATCAAAACTGCTCTCGCGTGACTCATCTTCGCTCTTTCCGTTGAGGTACTTTTCGAATTTCGGACCGAAAAGCGTCTCAGGGCAAAGATACTTCTCAAACCTTGTCCCCTGCCATTCGCGATATTTGACTTCTATAACCTTTTCAAAGTCCTCGCGTTTGAATCCCTCGTTTACTCTTGCATTGATGAGTTTTTTTGTATTCGCAGAAGATGTACGATACTTTGTCCCGCAGATATGATTGAGATAACCGACGATGTATGATACTTCTTCAGGCGAAACACTCACCGTGCGCTTGTTGTCATGGTCGATGATCTTTGTCAGTTCTTCAAACTCATCATCCGAATCGCGCTGTCCGAGACCATATGACATTATGTACTCCATTGCGTCCGCTTTTCTGCACTCGGGGAGCATCACAAAAGCAGCCGCAAGTTTTCCGCTGAAAAGAAATTTTTTGTTTTCCATATTTTTTACTCCATGTTGAATTTCTCGACTGTTGCCTCATATCGCTCTGCCATCCGCTTGAATTCTTCGAAATCGACAGGCTCAACATCTTTGATCTTCGCAATGCTGATCGAATTTCGGTTTTTGTCTTCGAGTTCAGCCTCTCCCCTCTCCGGCGGATAACCTCTGCGTAAAATCTCGTATTCAGTCGAATATCGAATAGCAAGCGCTGAAATACGGTTGTATCTGATTCCTTGGCATACCACCGGGATTCTCCACCTTGCCGCTAACTTTGCCTCATCAACCGTCATTCTGCTTCAAGCTCCTTTCTTCTTTGTTTTTCGATTTCCTTTTTGCGTTTTGCCACACACGCCGGAGAACCGGAACAGACTTCTTTCGTGCACGTCCTGCATATATCAGCATCTTTCATGCACTCTATCTTCTTGTTAGCTCTTGCTCCGTCTCCGCTGACTCTCTCACTGTCAAAAGCGTGAAAACATCCGTCAGCACCGCATGATCTTCTGATTGATCCTCTTGACAATTTATTCCTCCTTGTCTGCCGCAAGATGCTCACGAAACCATTCCTCGCCCAGCCGATCGAGAAGCGTTCGACTGAATCGGGCTGCGGCCTTGCGTAATGCTTCGTTGCGCTTTTCCTGCTGTTCGGGTGTCCTGACAGGATCATATACTATCGTTGTGCAGTTGTTTCCCGATATGTATGTTACGTTGTATTCGATCCCGTTTACTGTTTCTCTCTGACTTTCCATCCGTGAGCACCTTCCTTTCTTTACTTATTCAATCTTATTCCTGTAGTCTTTCGCTAATGCTGTCATGATGCCTTGTCATCTTTGCCTTCCTCGGGCGAAGTCTTTTTTCTGTTCTCCGCGATCTTGATGCCTGCTATGATGCCGTTGAGATGTGTAAGCGCAAGCTCCCTCTCGATCGGCGTCATCTCGTTGAGTACGGCTACAATGTTTTCTGCGTTTGTTCTTTCTGCTGTTGTCATTTTTCTGACCTCCTTGATTTTTGTTTTTGTTTGAGTTATAATGTGTTTAAGGTGGTGATTGCTTTGGATAACTACGATTACAAAATTATGAATTTCATTTGTTCTTCAACATCTGATGTTGTTCGGATGTCCGATATTTCCGTGAAGTTCGGTGCTGCCGGACGCGAATCAGCCGTTTCCCTTTGTAAAAACAAACTTCTTTCATGGGCTTATTCGGAAGATGATATCTTTTCCCATGATGAATACGGTATTATCAAACCCACACCGAAAGGCTTGCTTGAATACGAAAGGTTCAAATATAACCGCCAGCTCCGAAAAGGTGAGGTTTGGCGCGAACGGATCTTCGGCTATGTCATCGGTGTGCTTACTCCGGTTACAGCATACCTTATCACAGAGTTCGTAATACCTCTATTATGTAAATAATCGCAAGCCCCGTAAAACTCCCTAAGAGGTAAAATATTATGGCTAAAAAATCGAACCCGTTGTCTTTCACCCTCTCGCCCTCCTTGTGTGTTGATTTTCAAATGTGTTTGGTGTATAATGGCTATGGCTGTTGATTTCATTATCTCGAGACTTTCAGCAACAGATCGCCAAGTTCCCGATATACTTTATGTACTGCGGATTCGATTGTCGGCTTTGGCTTCTCCGGAAAGTTCCGCTGATCTTCACTAAACCATATCTTAATCAGTTCATATATGTTCATTGCTTTCATCCTCTCGCTCTTCTAATTTTTTATTTTAATGATTTTTAATCAACCGCAGAAAGGATATGATTATGTCTTTACAATCTAAAAAGGTCTTAAACGATCTTATAAGATGTCAACGCTTTGAGGGAAACGAAATTTTTGTTGATTATGATTCTCAAACTATCGGGGGATTCCATGAAAATGAAGAAAGCGATTTATCTGTTAATTTTCGTTATCCGGAATCGGAAATGATATCAATATTTAACCATCTTGCATCGGAAGATTATATTATTGATACATCCGGCGGATACTGGAATTGTCTGAGCGTTACCCACAAAGGAAATCACCATATTCAAACTGCCGTTTCAAAAATATTTAGGTTTTTGTCCGAATCGGTTGTTGTCCCTATAATTGTCGCGTTTCTGACTTCAGTTGTTTATAATCTCTTGGCTCGCTGGTTTCCGTGGCTCAGATAGATATTAACCAATCAAGAATAATGTTGCATATCAAACTTGCAATAAATGCCACGATTGAATTAAATAATATCGGATGTTTTTTGCGAAATCTTTTATCCACCCTCTCGCCCTCCTGTGTTTTTGACTCAAAATTCATCACATCTTTGTGTTGTGTACTCATTATATCATATGGTTTTTGAGTTGTCAACCACTTTTTCAAAAAAATTAACTCAATATTTTTTCCCAGATTGAGTTGACAACTCTTTTTGAGTGTGCTATAATATATTCACACGGAGGTGAGGACTATGAAAGATAGATTTAAGCTACTACGCAAAACACTAAATCTAACACAAACTGGCATGGGTGAAAAACTCGGAGTGAGTAGAGATGTCATCACTAATATCGAACAAGGCCGAGTAGAAGCCAAACCAATTTTTATAACACATCTTTGCGAACTTTACGGCGTAAGTCAAACATGGCTTGAAACAGGCGAGGGCGAGATGTTTGAACCGCAGACACAGGATGAAGAACTTGCACAGCTGTTCGGTGATCTGCTCGGCGATCCCGATGACACTTTCAAAAAACGCTTCATAGCCGCCCTGCTCCAGCTCGATCCGAACGAATGGAGCGCAATTGAACAGTTCTGCCGCGCTGTAATCGACTCCCGAAACGAAAAAAAAGAGGACGGATGAAAAAATCTGTCCTCTTTTGCTGTTTATTGCGTTTCCCCCTTGATATCTTATGCCGAAAGTAGTATAATTGTTTTATAAACTAAACATTGCATTTACGAGGATTTTTCTGTGATTGTATCAAATATATTACTGTACGGCGGCATATATATATTATTTTGCGGTTTAATTATCGCACCTGAATTTTCATCTCCGGTGTGGTGGATTTTGATGATAATTGGTGCTGTAATGATAATTATATCTCGTATATGTTATCGTTCCGCCAAAGAAAAAAAGGAAGCTGCGCTTCAAGCCCATCTTGATGCTATTGAGAAAGTAAATCAAGCTCTCCGCGCCGCCGAAGAAGCAAAACGCCAAGCTCGTCTTGAGGCAGAAGCAGCCGAGCGTCAAGCCCGTATTGAGGCAGAAGCAGCCGAGCGTCAAGCCCGTCTTGAGGCAGAAGCAGCCGAGCGTCAAGCCCGTCTTGAGGTCTATCGGGAAGAGCTGCGACAAAAAGAAGAATATGAGCGTCTTGAACGCGAACGCTTTCGCGGATTGCTTCTTTCCATTCCGAAATACGATATTACGGTAAATCCCTCTGCCGCAAAACAAAATATCAATGTAAGTGATTTTTATTTGAACTACACATCTCTACGAAAAAACCTAAATTTATCACGTGTTTCCAGTTTTGTCGCAATCGATACGGAAACCACAGGGCTTGTTCCCGGCAAAAATAAGATAGTTCAAATTTCCGCTATCCGTTTTGAAGAATTCATACCGTCCGAGATATTCACTACATACATTAACCCGGGGTGTTCGATCCCCTTAGAAGCCACGGATATACATGGGATTACAGATGAAATGGTATCCGATGCACCTCATTTTGAATGTATATTAGATTCATTGGAAGAATTTATCGGGGCATCCACTCTTGTCGGGCATAATCTTCAATTCGATCTGAAGTTTTTGAGAAAATTTGGGTATGACAGCTTTAAACTGAATCGTTCTTATTTCGACACTCTGACACTTAGCCGATTATACGATGACATTAGCAGTCATAGACTTTACGATGTGTGTAAAAAACACGGTATATATTATACTGCTCACGATTCATCCGAAGATGCTCTTGCATCAGGTCTTCTGTTTAAAAAATACTTGAAGATGAAAATCGGAGAGTGGTACGAAAGGCAGATATAATCATGGGACTTAAATTCCGCAAATCAATCAACCTCGGCAAACACTTCCGAATAAATATCGGCAAAAACGGTATCGGATACAGCTACTGTGTAAACTGATTATTACACAAACCAAAAGAGACCCCCTCCAAGGTCTCTTTTTTGTATGTATTACTTTTTGAGCTTACGCTGTCTGTCTCTCACCCCCACCACAAAATGATATATCATTTTCAGCGATGCGCTGTCCATTGTGTATAGTATTCCGTTTATTCTCTCTATCCACTGTTCGTTTTCCACCGTTGTTTCTCCTGTAAGATTATTGATTTATGTGATTTTATATGATATAATATGCTAAATAATCAAAATTTGCGATTCTCGAAAGGATTCCCGATCCCGCTCGTCCAACATCTTCCACAACCGGAGGACGAGCGGTCGGTTACTTGCTTTCGTTTCCTCCCTTCCTTGTGACTATATTTTATCACGAAAGGATTGGAAATAACAGTGCCAAAATCAAATGATACTTTCCCACTTTCGCAGTCGGATAACCATGAGTTTGGGAATAACACTTACCTTGATAACGGGAATTTGGGAATAGATTCGGAAATCGCGGAAAAAAAGGAGAAATCGCTCATGCAGCCTACTTCCAAAACGGACATTGATGCCTTGATCCATGATCACGGTGAGGAAATCATTCAGTTCCTTCACGAAAAACAAAAAGAAAAAGACCTGTCAAACGCAGATCTTATGTTTATCACCCGAATCCCTCAAACATCGTTCTACCGCATCTGGAACAACGAATCCGCGCGTCCTAACTCGGATCATATATGCCGCCTTTGCCTCGCGCTGGGTGTATCCATAGACGAATTTAAGCGAGATCCCACAGAGGACTCGACCATCAAACTCCCCGCGCTTAAAGCCAATTCCCATGAGGAGATCATGACTAACATGGTCGAGGAATACACGCATCAGAAAGAAACTATTGCGGCACTTAACAATGAAATCGATGAGAAAAATACTAAGATAGCTGCACTTGAATCGGCACTCGCAGAAAAGAACGATGAATTACTGCAATTCCAGCGAAAATCATCCGATAGGATAAATAAACTGACGGATGCACTTTTAGAACGGCACGATCAGATGCATGAACTTAACATCCTTAACAATCGCCGTGTCGACGAGCTGGAAAAGGATCTGCACGCGAGATATGATTTGTTGTATAAATTGTTCAACAAGTTGACATCGCAGAATACCGACACGCTAATGTCTTTGATAGATAAAAATGTAACCGAATAGATTCTAACGGGAAGATCGGAAGGATAACATTATATGGTAATTCTTCCGATCCGCTCAGATCGTTTGAAGAGGATATGTTATGTACGAAGAAAAGAAAGTACCGTTTAACAAGATCGTAGCATACTTACGAAAATCCCGCGCTGACGGGGATACGGAAACCGTTGAGGAAGTATTGGCCAAGCATGAGAAAATCCTGCAGGAATATATGCTGAGATGCTATAATGCGGAACTTCCGCAGAAGTGCATTTTTCGTGAAATAATGTCCGGTGAGACTATCGCGGCACGCCCTGTTGTTCAGCAAATTATCAGCATGATACAAGACGGCGTTGTTGAAGGCGTGTTTGTAGTCGATCTTCAGCGTCTCTCGCGTGGTGACTTGTCTGATGCAGGAGAGTTTTCGCGGCTCTTCCGTTATTCCGGCTGTTTGATAATCACCCCCGGCAGAACTTTCGATATCACAGATGAGTATGATCGGAAATTTTTTGAAACAGAACTGATGCGCGGCAATGATTATCTCGAGTATACCAAAAAGATAATGCTTCGCGGTCGCATCCAGTCAACAAAATCGGGAAATTATGTTGGATCTGTACCGCCATATGGCTATGACAAAACATTCGTTGATAAAAGATCTACTTTAATACCCAATCCTGTAGAAGCTGATATCGTAAAATTAATATTTGATTTGTATACATCGGATATGAAATACGGTCCCCAACTGATTGCCAATAAGCTCAACGACATGGGATATAAAGCTCGAAAGGGCGATATTTGGACTCCATACGTTATCAAGGGAATCGTGGAAAATCCGGTTTACATCGGGAAAGTCGTGTGGAATCGCCGTAAAGCGGTTGCTGTGTATCAAGACGGAAAACTTATAAAAAAGCGTCCGCGAAATCACGATTACATAATCGCAGACGGTATACATGAGCCATTAATAAGCGAGGAAACATTTAATAAGGCAAAGGATATTATTAAATCCCGTGCGCATCCGGCCAGCCGTACCGACCGAAAAAATGTTGTCAATCCGCTGCTCGGAATCCTCCATTGCCGATGTGGATATGTTATGACATATAAGATTACGTATAGTGATCCTAATGTTTCTCCTGTCTATATGTGTCCTCGCGGCGGAAAGTTGTGTGATTGCCGTGGCGCACTTGTAGATCGGGTGATAGAAGAATTGTATAATGCACTCAACTCAACTCTCGTTAAACTCAAAATCGAGCTTGCTGAGGATGGCGGAGCAGTACCTGATTCTGCTACAGTGCTGATCGATGCGTATAATAAAGAACTTGCGGACCTAAAGAAACAACAATCAAGATTATACGATCTTCTTGAAAAAGGTATTTACAGCGAGGATATATTTATAGAACGAAGCAAACTGTTAAAAGAACGCCATGAAAAAATAACTTCAGAACTGACCGAATTAACAAGTGTTGTAAAAAGCGATGCTGACCGTCAACTCTTTGTAACAAATCTCGAAAAGTGTGTGAAAATTCTGAAAGATTCCTCTATTGAGCCGGAAGAAAAGAATGTACTATTGAAAACGATCATAAACCGAATAGAATATTCACGCGATAAATCAAGCCGAAGAAAATATGATGATACACCAATTACACTAAAGGTATATTATAATATATGATTATTTAGTTCTATCCTGACTTCCAACATCAAGGTACTGAAGAATTTGCTCCATGATGTTGATAGTGATAAAAACGCACAAAAAAGCAGAGGATTGACTCCCCTGCTTTTACTTATGCCCTACATTTTTGCAAACATATTCTGCAGTACCGCGATCTCCTCCGCCTCCTCAATGTGCTCTCCATGCTTGTATTCCCATACAGCAAGCATAGCTGCCGGAGGCTCGCCATTCTTCGCGCGGTACTCTTTGATCATCTTAACCACTTCGCCGTGCAGCATATTCATGTGCTTCATCTCGTCCTGTGACAGCGCATTGTATATTCCGGCAAGCGCAGGATGTTCGTCCTTTTCTTTGAGCGCACACTCGGCGTATTTCCTCGCATCGGCTAATTCTTCATCGATCATCTCCGCGAGCTTTTTAATGATCGTCATTTTTCCTCCTTTTCATTCGGCTCATGCGCCGCATTGCAGTCAGGCTTCTTCAGATAATTCTGCATGACCTTTTTGCCGACTTTGACAGCCGCATCGGACATTTTGTTCCCCAAAGTACGCCCCTCGTCAGTCAGTGCCAGATAGCCTAAAGCAAAGCCGATAAGCATATCTATCCCTCCGCGTGTTCTTCCCATAACGCTCTGCCTCAGCGGATCTTCTCAACCGAAATGATAAGATTGCTCATCACTCCGGCTGCGCTCGTTTCGAATTTCAAACGTGCAAGCGAGCCGACAAGGGTTGAAACGCGCACGTTCTTTTCGATCACATACGTTGCTTCCTGCGTTGCCGCTGTCGTTTCAAATGCCGAGAGCATTCCCGGAACTGCCGTTGTCCCCGTATATCCACTGACAGTCACAAGCCCCGCCGCAGTTGCCGCAAAAACAGCCTGCATGAATACCTTGTAAATGCCGGGCTGCAGAAAAATGATCTCACCCGTACCCGCATCATAACCCAGCATCGCGGAGTTTGTGTTGAAATCCACTCCGGCAGGCAGTACCTCTCCCGCCGTAAGCGCGACCGTACCTGTATTAATAAGCTGTAACATATTTTCCTCCTGTTGTTTTTGTGTTAAATTAAAGCGGGAGGATGACATCAGCCACCCTCCCGAAATTGTTCGGATGCCTTAACGCACCACTTTTTTCGTTTTATGCGATGACCGTACCGCCATAGCCGTAGCCATAGCCATTGTAGCCAAACGCATTCGCCGGAACGATCTGACCGCCGCAAGTAGCAGCCACACCGGAAAGCGCAGGCTTAGTGAGCATACGCCCCTCGATACCGTCCAAACGGCGGTTGAATTCGCAGCAGCAGTCACCGAGCTGCTTGGAAAGACCGTTGAACATTGTGTCACTGTAAATGCGGTTTTCGAGAACCATGTTCTTGCCGCGTTCCTGTGCGAGCTGGTCACGCAGATTCTGATATTCGTAGAAATCGATCTTTGTGCCGAGGTAATCCTGCGTGTTGTGCGATGTGGTCTCGATAAGATACTGCGTTCTCGCGGAATCGATAATGCCCTGACGTTCTACCTCGCAGTTGGATACGCGGCCGCAGCCATTGTCATTCCAACCGCGATTCTGATTGCCGAAGCCGAAGCCACCGCCGAAAATCGCCCAGATCACAATGATCACGAATAAAATCGGGAACCAACCCATTCCGCTCATTGTTTCATTCATTCATTCTTCACCTCACTTTTTTGATAAAATATATTAACTCACACGCCTATTTGAGACGTGGGAATTTCTTTGTTTCATTGCCGGAAACATTCGTGCCGTTCGCGTTCCCGGACCGAGTCCGCTGTACACCGTTACCGCCGACAATTCGTTCCGCGTCAGCTTTCAATGCCTCCGGAGTAGTGCCGAGCATACCGCAGACAATGCGCGCCTGACTTGTGTTTCCGTATTTTGTGTAAAATTTCCGGATAAATTCACTGTCAATGCCGAGATTCGCCGCAGCTTTTGCCACGCCTTCCAACGTGTCCGGAACACCGTTCATTGCCTCCTGCGCTTTATTCACCGCCTGCCCCAGATTCACGGACGGAAACATCTTTGCTATGCTTTGCAGAATTGCATTCATATCCACTGTTCTTCATCTCCTTTATTTCGGAAGTCAAAGCGGCAATGACAGCCGCCATGTCACTCATATTTTTCTGCATTTCCTTAACCATTTCTTCCGGCGTCTTCGGTGCTTCGATCACACCCAGCTCCACCAGCTTGTTGTAATATTCCGTGGCTGTCGATTCAAGCTCACCGTATGCCGCCATGGTCTTGCCTACTATCTTCCGCGTGCCCATGTAATCGACCTGTATGATGTTATCGCCGTCAATAAAGCACGTGAGCATATTGGTCGCGGAAAACCCCTGAAATGCATACGTTTCCCCCATGGGATTCCCCTCCTTCCTTCCGGGATCTCGCTTTCCCTTTCCTGTGACTGTATTATACCACGGTATATATTCACGGAAATGTCAACAAAAGGACAGAAATATGACACCGGAACGCAGACAAATACAAAAAACCGGATGTGAAATTCCGGTTTTCTTCTGTGTTTACTTGTATTTCTCTACTATTGCCGCCAGTACAAGCATCGCCTTGCGGTAGTGCCTGTCAACAGTCCGTGTATCCATCCTCTTATCAAGTGCTATCTCGACTCTGCTCTGACGCTTCACCCAAACGCGCCTCAGTATGTCAAGATCATCAGCCGAAAGATCACAGCGTTCTATGTATGCCTCTTTCTGTCCACGCTCTTTTAGTGATATAACAATATCGGTTGCTCGGCGCAGATCATCTTTCATAGGCAATTACTCCCCGGCAGACTCTTTATTTTCACTGTCACTCGGACTGTCACTCGGTTCGGGGAAATTGACGTTAATCGGCACACTCGCCGCCGCGTCGATCTTTGCTTCTCCGAAGATGTACGCCACCACGGATGCGGCTGACGTTACAATACCGGCGATCTGCGTGTATTCGCTTGATTCGATGCCGAAAGCCGCCGCCAGTCCAACGACCACACCGACCAGCGCAGCCCACAGCTTGCGTGATTTGAGTTTTTCGAGAATTGTTCTGTTCATATTGAACCTCCTTTGAATTTTTGGGGATTTTTATTGGATTTTTTGTGTATTCCATTTGTTTTTTATGGTATACGGTTTGACTTTTTAATAAATATCTGCTATAATGTAATTGCAGGCAGCAGTGTACTGTTTAAGATAATATCTATACTATTGCATACACTAAATAATAACGCATAAGGAGGAGTTGATCATGGCTGCAATTATTGATGTTGCAAAATATATTTTGGAGCAGAATGGCGAAATGTCCACGATGAAGCTCCAAAAACTCTGTTATTATTCTCAGGCATGGTCTCTTGTTTGGGATGACGTACCGCTTTTTGATGAGGATTTTGAAGCATGGGCAAACGGTCCGGTGTGTCCCGATCTTTTCAAACTGCATAAGGGAATGTTCAGCATAACATCAGATTCCGCCGTTCTTGAAAAAGCAAATTCAAACCGCATCGGAGATACTGCACGGGAAACAATAAACAGCGTTCTTGAATTCTACGGCAGCAAAAGTGCACAATGGCTCAGTTCACTCACACACCTTGAAGACCCGTGGAAAAATGCCCGTGAAAATGTAGCTGACGGAGAGCATTGCTCGAATATCATAACAAAAGAATCAATGATGATGTATTATTCAGCTCTTTAATTATGGGAAAAATCAAACAACCAAAAATACAAAGTATACCGAAAGATCGCACTGTCCGGGCTAAAGAAAATCCGGACAGTTATCTTTCAGCGCATCCGTCGTGGAACTTTAATCGCGCAGATCAATCCGGAAGATGGTCGTTCAATGAACTGAGCTTAAAAGATATCTTCTGGACCGAAATTTTTCAGAAGTTAAAAGACTTCGAAAAAATGACGTGGAGTGATATTGTTATGAAAAGCAGTGACAAACACCACGCCATACCTGTGCCGAAACTTAATAAAGTCGCACGAGACAGACTTGATGAGTTAAAAATTTACGAGGAAGAAATCTTTTCACTCAGACTGACCGGGAATCATAGGATTTACGGCATCAGATACGGAACGGTTTTGTCAATCATTTGGTATGATACAGACCACGGTGACAATGACACCTGTGTCTGCAGATCACATCTCAAACATACATAGTACCAACAGCAGCAGGATTCCCACCCTGCTGTTCTTTTTTTGTCACCGAATGCCTATATGTCCCGCTTGCCTGTGTCTTTCTTTTTCACACTGACAAATTCGTTGTGCTTGAACACATTCTCAACCGTTTTACTGACGATATACAGCATCATCGTGCCGATTATCTCCGTCGCAATCACCTTTGACAGGCTCTCTGCAATGTCCTCACGCCCGAGGAACGCGAGAATGTATGTAGCATATATCCACACTGTCGAATGTACAATCAGCCACCATACAAGCTGCTTAGTTGTTGTCTCAAGCCATTTCTTCATGCCGTCACGCCTTTCCGATCGACTGAGCAAATCTGTACAGGAATACAAGCATCTGCTCACGTGTGCAGCTCTGCCGGAGCATCAGATCCCCGTCCTGATTGCCGTATATGATCTCATTCTCTACCGCCCATTCGACAGCATCCTTTGCCCATTCATTCGGCTCGCTGTCGGTGAGCTTTTTTTCGTCTTCCATTGCTGTGTCCTCCTTTGCTGTGACAATGTATGTTCCGATTACATTAGGTACACCGATCACATCCGACGGATTGAGTTTTCCGCCGTCCTTGCTGCGTATCTCAAGATGCAGATGTGATCCTGTTGATTTCCCGGTACTTCCCTCTATGCCGATCGCCTGTCCCGCTTCAACCCGCATACCCGATGTCACAAGACGCTCGGACATATGACAGTAGTAATAATATAAGCCGTCATCACCGTTGATGCGGACATAATTTCCCCATTCCCATGTGCTTGTGGTGTCCGTGGATCTGTCGAACATAGTCGATACGCCGACTGTGCCGGATGCGACCGCGCGGATGGTTTTGTCACCGTCTCCGACGAGGTCATAACCCCGGTGAGGGGTATCCGGCTCTTTTGTGATCGGGTCAATCCGCACGCCGTAGCCGGATACAAGTCTGACGGGAGTACCATTTGTATAAGGCAGTATCATGCGCCCCTCCTTTATTCCGTTGGCAGCTCCATGACCTCATCATAGAGCCGCGTTGCTACATCGTTGCCGCCGAGCCTGTGATATGCGCTGTACACTCGCTTTAGCGCTTCCTTTGCGTAGATCGGACAATGCTTCTTCTCCATGTACTTGTCGTGATTACGGATGATCTCGGCACGGAGCAGGCACTGTACACCATCCGCAAGGGCTGTGTTGCGCTGCTTACGCATTTTGACGTATGTAACGATCCCCGTGACTGCACCGCCCAGCGCAAACGGCACAGCCCATTTCAGTATGATGTCGAGCATTTTGTTTTCTCCTTTGTTTTTTCGTGAAATATTTTTAATAACCTACTTTTCACATTGTGTGATTTTGCTGCATATTAATCTGCGTCATAAACGGTTATCGTAGAATTTGAATCGGCAACAGTCGGCGCTTTAATTGCCCACATATTAAACGTTTTTGTGCCAAGAAAAGACGCGCCGTTTTCGAATGTAAAACCGTTCCACTCATAGTTATTACATACAGTAATCGCACTTCCACAAATAACATTTTCTAACAAGAAAGATGTACTGGAGTTATTTAAGAATTTACTTGTAATAATACCGTCTTCAAACACAGTATATACTAAAGCCATTATGTCGTTAAAACAATTTATCGTTACTGTACAAGTTTCAACAGTTCTCCCGCCGCTCGCCGCTACATTAACCGTTACAGGCGAGTATCCGTCCACTCCGTCAGGCGTGGTATATGTACCGTTTTCAGTGACTTCAAGAGGCTGTACTACCGCATTGGGTATCGTACCAATAGCCTGTTCCAGCCCGGCAACCGTGTACGGTCTTTCTGTCGTACCACCTTTCTCCAGTATTTTGTTATGCGCAGCTTCGACAGCTGAGATGATGCGGTCTATCTCTGTCTGTACACTCATATTCGTACCTCCTTATCAAATCGCCGCCAGTGCATCTTCAATATCGCTTGTAAGCGAAACCGTACCGCCGGATGTGTATCCTGCCGGAATTACTTTTGATGTGGTTGTAAGTCCGTCAATAGTTCCCGATACATCGCCGTTGTTTGGCATAGAACCCTCAACCTTTACGCCGTTTACATAACCGCTCTTGCCGTCGAGAATTTCATTTGCCTTTGCCGTTGCGTCGGTTGTGTCTATGTAATTCTCCGGAATAGCTTCTACCACAACCTCGGACAATACTTTTCCGCTCGCAGGAGTGACTGTCTGCTTGGATTTTGTGGGAGTGACTGTCTTTGTCTCGAGTGTTATCGTAACCTTGCCTGTACCGTCGTGATATCCCTTGGGTACGGTGTATGTAATCGTTGTAACATCAAGAGTCTTTGACACTGCACCGTTGTTCGGCATTGTACCCGTTGTCACAGTTCCGTCAGACGTTACGAATATCTTGCCTGTCAGTACATCTCCTGCCGCTGTGTTGACCGATGATACATCCTGATAAGCATCCGGAATTGCCGCCACAATGACATCGGAGAGACCGTAATATCCGCTGTCGGGAGCTACACTCTGCTGTTTCTTGGTGGGAGTGACGGACTTTGACTGGAGAGCATACGATCCTCCGCCTGCGACACCCGATACAGTTCCGGCACCGTTATGATATCCTGCAGGAATTGTATAGGTCTCGCCTTCCTTGACATTGATCGACACAGCTCCTTGATTTACAATAGCCTCAATAGCCGAAGCGAGTCTGTCGAGATTGTCCGTTGACGTTGCCATACCAAGCTCGACAAGTTTTGCGCGGATCGTATTTCTGTTGGTCTGTATTCTGCTGATTTCTGTTGCTACACTCATTTTGTTTTACCTCCGTTTTTTCGTGTTATATAGTTCCGAGCAGGATTTCGATGTTTCCCACCGATGCTGCTACTGCCGCTGATGTGATAGGCAATGTGTTGTCGTTTTCTGCCGCACTTGCTGTCTTGACGTTCAGTACACCGTCATCCGTCAGCTCAAGCGCGTTGCCGGGAGTGAAAACCATTCCGCCGCCCCCGCCCCCGTATTTCTCCAGCCTGTCAAGCCGCGTCAGCACACTCGCCCACATCGACTCGTCCGGCTGTACTGCGCTGTCGTCGATCATCGATGCAATGGACGGAAGCACACAGATCGAACACGGGAGCGTTGTTTTTACATCCCCTTGCTGCACCCCGATAAACATATGCCGCATACGCTTCGTCAGAATTTTGGGGACGTTTACGAAATTGTTGACCGTCTCAGCCGGTGCGAATGCGTACCCGTCATCGAGAACGAAGAACACCGTTTTTGACGTGCTCAGCCAGTCCTCATCGAACGAAAAATGTATCGTGTAATCGCTGTTGTCCGCTACGATACATCGCGTCTCGCTGATGATCGTCGGGGTTTTGTTCCGGATCTCAATTCTGATTTCGGGCATTCGTTATTCCTCCTTTACGATCTCAATAAAATCCCTGACCGCTTCAAGCTCGTTGTATGAGAGCTTCAGCGGCTCGGATGACGGAATTCTGACCGGGATCACATCTCCGACGTCTACCTCGGTTTCGAGAAGCTCCGACAGCTTTTCTTCAAACTCAGCCTTGCATTCCGATTTCGGTATGTATTTGTTTTCGTTGCGGTCGCAGTATTTGCCGAGAAGAAACGCACGTTGTTCGGTGTAAAATCTCAGCTCTGTTTCCAATCTCGAAAAACATTTTGAAATTCCGTATAAAGTCCTGCAAGTCAGCTCCTGCCCCGCTATTTTCCGAAGAATCGGAGTTGCATCTACTATTGATTTTAACTTCATTTTTCAAAATCCCCCTTTTAGTAACTTACAAGAGTGTGTATTGTGCCGTTCGGATCGGAGTACCTTAATGAACTCGATGTTTCGTAAATATACCCACCGCGATGTAAATGATAGTAACGCGAATATATGTTGTAAAAATAGTAGCTTTCAGAACCTATATCCCATGCGCCGGAATTGGATGGCAATATCTCACGTTCAAGTAAATCAACCGATAATTGATCATCGCATTGCGGAGAAGCAAAGATAATCGGTTGCCCCCACAGCATCAAATATTGTAAGTAATCATTGTCAATATCCTTGGGTCCGATGTGTGTATATGTGTTGTAACCCGACAACTCCGCAGATACGATCGAGTAATACGAAGCTCCGTCGTAATAATAAACTTTCTGCGCGCGCAATGTCGAAGTATCAATACGCTCTGCCGATATCGTACCCGTGGTAATGTTTGCCCCGTTGATGGTTGTAGATCCGGAAGTCGACAAATCGTTGAACGTGACGAAACCCGAGAACGTGATATCAGCCGATGCAAGTGTTGTTGATCCCGATTTGAGCGTCAGCGTGCTCGAATTTCCCGAAGTTGAAGCAGAAAGCGTGATGCTCGCTTCAAATGCATTGATCGTCTGCTCGATGCTCGCTCCCACTTCCGACACCGTCGCATACTCCACACCCTTGACCTTGATCTTAAAGTAATCGCCGTATGAATCAGCCGATCCGTCCTTGATGTACTTGAATGTGATGTACGATTCTCCGGCAGGAATATCAAGCGTGATCTCGACCGGAGTGATCGACGATAACCCCTTGAACGATTTCAGCACATTTGACGAGTCTGCGGAACTGCTCATAGTCAGATCGGCACCGAGCGTGGAAATAATACCGTAGTCATAATTACTCTCGCCGTAGCTGATACAAGAAAGTGTTATTGTTGTGGCTTCTGCCGTATTAAACGTGATCTTTCCGTATGAGTAAGACGAACTGATGCCGGTATTGGTTGATGTGTAGTATCCGTCCGATGAAAGTGAAAATCCGTATGTCGCACCGGACGGCGTACTGAATACCGCATCGGGCTGCTTTTCCATAAATTTCCCCGACACAGCCGATACAATACTTGCCGTTCCCTCCGCACCGTCGAGATATGCCCCGATTTTCGCATCGAGTTCGGTTATTTGCACGTAATCATTAAGAGCATCGGCAGTTATATATGTTCCCTCAAGAGCCGCCGAAATTCCTGCTTTGCCTTCTGCCGAATTGATGTAGTTTTCAAACTCGATAGATGCTTCGCTTTTTTTCAGGTATAACTTCTCATAATCGACTGCATCGGAAGTCGTATCTTTGATATACTCTCCCGCCTCGATGGTTACATCCGTACAGTTAAATGGGTTGTAGCTTATCCCGATTATGCGCGTTACGGTGTCGATACCGAGCGGCGCGAAAATAAGAGGAACTTCATCACCGACAGCGTATCCGTCAGGCGATAAACCTGTCAGCCGATAGGATTGCGTGTTCGTTTCACCCGTGTACCCCGTTATTTCGGTAACTTCACGTATGTCATAACATTTCGCAAGAGTGACAATATTTTCATCAAGCGTCTTTCCGCGTTTTTTCAGTATGCGTACGGTAAAACCGTCATATTCGATCTCTCCGCCGCATAACTCCGCGATTTCAAGAAGCACAGCACGTCTGTTCGTTGATGATGACGATACGTTAATGATGTCGGATATGTCCGATTCCCCATTAAAAAGCGTCTCGCTTAACAGAAGTGACATGGCTTCCGCTGCCGTTCCGGCAAATTCGAAATTTTCTATCGCGGAGTCCGCAAGAGAGATCGAAGCCTGTTCCGCTGTGATATCAAGTAAAAAACCGTTCCCCATAGAACTTTTTTCCAGACTTACGATCGCGTAGCATTGTCCTCGAAAAACAAGAACACATGAGCCGTCAATATCCGGAAGCCTCTTGTATTTCGTCGTAAAATAAAGAGTAAGCTCGCCCGAAAGCCGTTCCGTCAGCTTTGCGGTAACTGTTTCCGTGATCGTCTCCCTCAAAGTCCATGAATTGTCATATACATAAATATAATCCTGCATCTTCGCCCCCCTTTACTTCGATATTCCGTTCGCCCTGAGCGTGATTTGATTGTTCTTCCACTGTGTGCGCGATACGGTCTTTGAGAGTACTTCGCCGTCCAGCTGCTGAATTACGGAAATCTCAATCGGAATGCCGTCTCCGGAAATTCCGATTGCCCTCTCCTGTATCGCCTCGGTCAAACGTATTCCCGAGCGGTATGTCTCATAATCCGGTGAATCCGTTCGCCCTATGCTGCCGAGAGACGTGATGCTCGAATTTGCCTTTCCGAACCGTTCTTCCAAATCTGCGGAAATATCGAGCTTTTCCGAAAGAGCCTGCGCCGCCGAATAAACATCCTGTTCCGATTCTTCGAGACCTAAAGCTAAACCCTCGCCGAAATACTCACCCAACCGCCGCGCCACTCTTGACGGAGATTTGATTTCAAGCCCGTCTTTAAGAGCCTTTTCAGCCGCTTTTGCGATTTTTTTTGCCGCGCCGATAACAATATCCTGATTCTCTTCAATACCGTCGGCAAACCCCTGTGCGACATCCCCGCCGGCTTCTTTTGCACCGTCTGCGGTGTCTTGCATTGCTTCGAGATAATATTTAAGCTGATCTTTTGCATCTGTCAGCAAATCATTGGTATTTCCGAGTTCGGTTTGAATGTCATTTTGTGAGTCTTTAAGTGCGTCAAGTGTAGTCTTGGCAGCTCCTTCAGCTGTCTCTAATTCCAAATAGTCGTCTCGTGTCCATTTGAGAATTTGCTCAAGCCAAGAACAGCTGTCATTAAATTCATCAAGCGCACCTTTCGCCTCTTCATAGTCATCCCGAGCGTCTGCAATACTTTGTGTTGTAAGCCGGTTTTGAGCTTCAAGCTCCAACTCTTTTTGTGTGAGTTCTTTTATGTAGTCTTGAAGTGCGGATATCTTTGCGGTTATGATCATCTGATCCGCAAAATCTTCCATCTCCTGTCGGGAAAGGTTGATATCCTCTGTAAGATCATCGTATGTTAAACCCAATCCGGGCAGCAGCTCGTTAAGTTCGTCTACGGATTCCTTTATCTTATCTTTGGATTCCGGTGTCTGATCCATGGTTTGAGTCATGGCTATAATATCTTCAATCAGATAACCGATCTTTTCTCGGTTTATATCGAGCTGGGTATTGGTAAGATCATAGCTTTGACGCTCTTCTTCAAGTGACTCCATAATTCTTTTGTTTGCGTCAATTACATTTTGAGCACCGTCATTAATTGTGTTTGATGCTGTTACAAATTCGATTATATCTGTCGCAAGCATTCCGACAGCACCGGCCACCGCCGCGATCGCCGCGCTATGCGGTCCGAGAAGAGAAAGCGCACCGGCTACCCCTTTAATGACTCCCGCTACCCCCGTCACTCCCAGAATAGCAGCAAGTCCGCCGCCGACAGCTATAAGCGCATCCGAAAATGCGGGTTCATTCTCCGCAAGATCAGCCCCGGCAGATGCTAACTTTGTAAGCCATTCGATCAACGGTTCGGCTGTATCCATGATATCGTCACCAATAGCGATCTTGAGATTTGAGAATGTGTTATCGAGTATCTGAATCTTTGATGCACTTGTCTCATATCTACGCCCGGCTTCCTCAGCTAAAGCACTGTTTTCATCCCATGCACTGTTTGCTTCGTCGAAAACCTTGTCAAGTCTTTCCGTATCCGATACCAATGCCTGAATTGCATTTGAAAGTCTGACTTCCTCATATCCCATGTCGGCAAGCGTCACGACAACACTTCCACCCGATTCATCAAGATAAGATAAACCCTTGATGAACATATTGATAGCACTTGCGGCATCACTGTCCCATAAGCTGTTGAACTCTTCGGGATCTATTCCGAGAAAATCCGAGAATTTATGCGCTTCATTTCCGTTAGCCTTTGACAGCTCAACAGTCTTTTCCATATCTTTGAAAAGCTTTGATATCGCTGTTCCTCCGGCTTCTGCTTCTATTCCGACCGAGTTTAAGGCAGTTGCATACGCAAGTACATCGGGAACGGATAAACCGACAAGATTTGACGTTGACGCCATCCTTGTGGCAAACTCAATAATAGAGTCCTCCTGTGTCGCGTTGTTGTTTCCCAGCTCAACGATCGCCGATCCTAACTTCTCATAATCATCGCTTGTAATACCCATGATATTTGAGAATTTGGCAAGTGCCGTCGCCGCCTCTTCCGCACTCACGTTTGTTGCCGCACCCATCATGAGCATTACCTCGGCAAAATCCATTACTTCACTTTTGGCAATACCGAGTTGCCCCGCTGTTTCCACTACTTGGGCGATTTCCGTAGTCGTGAACGGTATCCTCTCAGCCAAACTCTTTATATCTTCCGCCATGGCTTCTTCTTCTGCGGCTGTCATGTCGTATACTTTGTATACCCCGGTCACAGCAGTCTCGAATTCGATCGATTTATCTATGCAAGCCTGTATGGAATCACGGATCTTCTCAAATGCTTTGTCAATTCCGGCAAGCGATACCGCACTTGCTATTGTATCAAGGCTTTGCGGTACATCACGCTCCATTTCATCCGCTTTTTCCGTGACGTCCTGTATAGCATCCCCCGTATCTTCAAAACTCGGTGTAAGTTTTTCGGAAAGCTCGCGCATTACTGGATCTATCTTTTGTTCTGTTTCTTCAAGGTTTTTCTGTGCATTGTAAAGAGCCGTCTCCCAGTTCTGCGCTCCTCTCACAGCCGCGTCTAATTTAGCCTGTTCATTTGAGAGCGTTTTTGTCAGTTTTTCATAGCTTTCGCGTGCGGCTTTGTACAGATCCGACTCTTTGTCCAGCCCCTCTTCATCCATTTTTTCAAGCTTTTTTTTCGCTTCATCAATGGCGCTTTCTGTTTCTTTGATCTTTTGTCTGTATTTTTCGGCTGTATCTTTGCAATTGTTCCATGCATCACGGATTTTATTTACTTTTTCTTCCTGCTTGAAGTAAAGGTCATTGAGATCCTGCGCTTTCGTTTCGATAGCTTTCATAGAATCTTCCTGCCCCTTAAAATGAGTGGCGTTCAAATCAAGCTTTGCGTTGAGAGTCTGAATTTCGCGGTTTATATTCTGTATGGCTTTCTTGTAATCACTCTCTCCCTCAACCGCAAAAACTGTCGTAACATTTCTTGTACCCATGTTTATTCCCCCTTTTGGTGTCGTTCGTTGAACATTTCAAATACCAGCCCGAACCGACACCTCCGGGCTTCATTCATCGAAAGACCGACAAGTGATGCCAGCACATAAAATGCCGCCTCACTTATTCCGGTTTCGTTTTTTTTTCAAATTCTGCCAAACCCACATCAATAGGCCCATCTTCTTTTTTTGCGTTGTCGATCCTCAAACCCGCAAACATTGCCCGGGCAACGGCATTCTTTACATTTACCACACCATCGGGCAGTACCGATCTGCGTAAGGTTTCTTCATCGAGCATCGGGAGAGGTTCATATCCCATGTACCGGCGGCAAAGCTCTCCCTCTCTCGCAAGTATTAAAAGACAGCCGACCGCACAATCCCAGCCCGAACGGTCATCGGCACGAAGCCTCTCCAGAGGATCCGTGCCGTATCGTTCTTTGATCTCGAAATATGCGTCGGCTGTGTATACAAGCCAGTATTCCTTTCCGCCGTGCTTATATAAACAGCCGCCCGTCATCTTATGTACCCGAAATGCCGAGCTGAGTTTTTACCCATGCTTCGGCTTCGCTTGCCGTCTGGAAAATCTCTGTCTTTTTCCATGTTTTCTTCTCGTCCTTGCACTGATAAGCCATCATCGAGGTCGTAGCTCCGCTGAATGTTACGTTTTCGCCCTTTGTATCCGTAGTATCATTGCCCAGTGACGCCTTGACCTTCGGATAAAAAACTCCCTCATAATACTTTACACCGTTGTCCATGAGCGTTCTGTAATAACCGAATCCCCCCATAGGCGCAGTGTCGTCACCACCATATGTAAGTACGCCTTCCGTGTAATTCATGCCGAATATAGCCGCCATGATCTCGTCGGTTAAACCTTTGTTGTCATATGTCAGCTCACAGTATTTGAATTCCGATGTGTTCTCGGAAAGCGCATCGTTGGAATAGAATTCGGTTTCCGCTTTGTTTATGCTCTCGGTCAGCTTGATAAATTCCGAAAAAGCCATGCCGCCCGAGTAAGTGGGTAATGAGCCGTCGGTTTCGGTGTCGATCAACGCCCAATAAGGCTTTGACGCTCCCATAACCGTTTTTCTTATGCCTTTGTAATTATTCGCCATAATTAATCCTCCGTTTTTCTGTTACATATCGTTTTTCTTCTGCCATTCTCTGAAAATGTTTTCGGCACTTTCGTATGCTTCGTCTGCTTTCTTGTCGATCGCCGTCTGAATAAAGGGACGCGGCGGGGTTGTGCGCGATCCGTATTCATTCACGAAAGCAATTTCTGCATTTCTTGTCCGATTTTCGGCTTTGTGATAATCATCCACTCGGCTTCCCTTGAATGTAAGCGCCACCTGCCGTTGTCCGTTTCCCCGTTTACCAGTCCAGTTGTGAGGTTCTTTGCGTGTCAGAGCTTTCTGAGTACCGCCCGTCCAGTATTTGCCGTGAAGCATTACATCGGCGTTGTGCTCGATTTCCGGCTCAATAACATCCGCCTTCGCCATCAGCATTTCATCAAGTACATCCACCGGAATATCATCGTTAAAAAGAGAAATCCCGTTCTCCGATTTGCTTCCCACAACCATTTTTGTTACGACTTTTGCCATTCTTCCACACCGTCCGTATACTCAAATTCATAAATATACTGCTGCCATCCGTCATCCGTTGCGGTTTGAGTTGACGGGTACGAACCGGAAAACAGTTCAATGATTTCTTTCAAATATGTTCGTTCGGTGTAAACAGCAATCCCCTTCCTTGCCCATAGCGTCACAATGACACGCCATGTCTTTGCGCTCGGTCTGTCATCTGCGTGAAAGGTACCGTATACATAGTATGAGAAAGTGATATACACATCAACATCCTCACCTGTGTATACCCCCTCCCTTACCAATGCCGTCACTTTTTTCAGCTCGGCAGTAAGCAGTTCGTTGAATATCTCATCCGTCATAATGCTGCCGTCCGCCTTTCCGCTGTAAATTCAAGCCAGTTCCCGTCCGTGCTTCTTTCGGGTGAACCGATGATGTACCACCATACTTCGTTATCTTCCTTCCGTTTCACACGACAAAGAGAAGAAACTGCTTTTGTGTATCGGATCACAACTTCCGCAGTGTCGCTCGCAAACACATGGTCATCCTTTTTGTTGTCAACCGTGGAGTCAAAACGTGTCATTTTCCTCTGCCACTTCGCCGGAACACACCGCCCCTCACCGAAAACATTGCGCCACTCATCTCTCTCTCCGCCTCGTCCATCTTCAACCGGGAACGGAGCTTCAATGAACAGCGGTGTCCTCAGATCCCCTGCAGTAGTTTTGTTAGATGCCATAAGCACCTCCCGAAGCGGCAAGCTCAACGCGCATTTGAGTCATAATGCGCTTTGTGTAGGAATCGCCGGCAAATGTCTGTGAGGTTGACTGAAATCCGCGATTATCGAACCAATGCAGAGCAAGCGCATATATGTATAACTCAAACTTTGCATTGTTCTCAGCGGTCAGACGGTCAACGTCAATACCGGCTGATTTTGCATGATCAAGCGCGGCAGAAAGACAAAGCTGAGCCGCAAATGACTCTCCCTCTTCTTCCAAAGCAGGAATGCTGATGCGTCCGTATGCACAGAAACCGTCAAAACTCACAGCCATGCCATTCCCTCCTTACCCTCTCGCCGCGAGAGTAATGAAGGGAGAACGAGAGAGAGAAGAATTTTTGATCTTCAGCGGCGCATTGACCTTCGGCGCACCGTTGCAGCGGAGAACCATGCGGAAGCACATCTGATCGGTAAGGAATTCAACATGCATAGACCAGTCCTGCTTTGCACTGCCCTTCTTGAGCAGCAGATACTGAGAAAGGTCTACAAGTGCAATATCACCCTTTGCACCGAGAGCAGCCATGTTGTCATCGTAAATGACAGGTCTGCCGAGAACGCGCTGATAAGGAGAAGCGGAAAGACCGCCTTCGGGCATCCAGATGGATTCGCTATTGAATGTGAGCTGCTGAAGCTGAATTTCACAGTCGGGATGTGCAAGCCAGATCATCTTAGAGCGGTTCTGGAAAAGACTTCTCTGCCACATAGCAAAAATGTTGTCGGCTGTGATAGTGCCTGCCGCCTGATCCGCCGCCTTTGCAACCTGTACAAGAGCATCGGAATTCATGATACCGAGCGGTTTCTTTTCGCCGTCACCGTGAATGATAGCGTCTTCGAGAAGTCTGCGCGAAGCTACTGTAAATGCCTTTCCGTAAAGAGAAGTCATAAAAGATGCGTCCTGCAGAAGCTCATCGGTTGCATAAGCAAAGCCCATCATCTTTTCAAGTTCCAGTCTTGCTTCTCTGAACTGCGGCTTTGTTGCGGCAACGGTTTCGCCCTCTTCCGCCCAGAACATCTTCACGCCGCCGAATACACCCTCGGAAAGATCGGTTTCTTTCGCGGTCATCCAGCGTACGGAGTTGGAATTTGCGGAACAGGTGTAAGTATCCACACGGGAGAGAATTTTACCGGTGGTTACAGCGGTTTCAAGGATGTTTCCGGCAAAATCTTCCTGAATTGCAAAACCTCCATCTTCGCCCACATTGGTATTACCGCCCATAACAGCGTTGTGAACCTTGTACAGTCTTTCGTCAACACGGTCGGGAGTCTTTGCCGCATTCTTGATCGCCTGAAGCTGTTCGCCAAGGGAGTTGAAGATATGAAGCGGCTTCTTTTCATCCTTCACACCGCCGTCACCATCGTTGCCTTCATGAACCTGTGCGCCTGCTGCGGATACAGCCGCCTGTTCGGTAAGCTGGTCGATCGCCGCCGCCTTTGCCTTGATATCTTTCTGAATGCCGGAAAGCTCATCACCGAACTTGTTTTCGGCAATTAGCGCATCCGCCTTTTCAATGAGCTGCTTCTTTTCATTTTTCAGCTCTGTAATTTTCTTGAAGTAATCCATGTTTTTCTGTCTCCTTTTCTTTTTTGTTATCTGTAATTTTCGAGAAATGCCTTTGCTGCCGCCGCACGGTTTGCGGTTTCGCTTTTTGCCGCACGGTAATCGTCAATCATTTTCTGCGTCGGATAAATACTTCTGCCTGCCGCATTCGTGAAATTCTTCGCCGCTGTCGGGCTTTCAATGATTTCATCAATCAGTCCGGCTTCTTTTGCTGCATACGCGTCAAGCCAGATGTCACGATCCATCAGCGCGGAAATTTCTTCACGGCTTTTATTCATGCGCCCGGTATAAGCGTTCATAATAGCGTTTTTTACACTATCAAGCTCGTCCGCAGTCATACGCATCACGTTCGCATCCCCGGCAACATCGGTAGTCGGATTGTGAATAAGCACCAGTGCAACCGCTTCCGCAACAATTCTGTCACACGCCATCATCGCAACGGTTGCCGAAGAAGCGGCGCGGGACTGAATGTGTGCCGTGACATTGCCCTTGTATTCGCGAAGAATGGAATAAATCTCCGTTCCTGCCACAAGTGTACCGCCGTCAGAGTTGAAATACAGCGTAATATCGTCACCGTCCGCCTGTGCGCACAGATCGCGGATGTCAGACGGACAAACATTCGAGTGCTCGCCGAAATAACGCCAGATTTCCGCATATTCATCCGTCAGCATATCGCCGTTAAAGTTGAATTCAACCATACTCAGTCATCCTCCTTTCCTGTGTTCTGTATCGGAGATGAAGAACGGAATGCCGCATCATCGTCAACCGGCGCGAAATTTTTGCTCATCCAAAACTTCTGACCGAATCCGCCCGGAATCGGTGAACGGTCTTCATCAGCACGGATTTCATCGGCATTCATAGCACCGATTCCGATCATCTTCGTGTAGAAATTCGCCCGGGCTTCATGTGTGCCGCGCAGAAGCGAAGCCACATTTTTCTTGATGTAATACCCGTTTCGGATGTCTTTCTCAGAAAACAGCTTGTACTTGTATTCCTGTTCCATCTGCACCAAATGCGGTGTCAGCGTATCGACAACAAAATCAAGCTTCTGCTGTTCGTTTGAGTTGTAACTCTGCTTTCCGGCCTGCAGCATGTACGCAGGAATACCCGTGAAGCGGCTGATTTCGTCAACGGTAAACTGCCGGTTTTCAATGTACTGGCTGTCCTGCTGAGAGATACCGAGTTGTGTGTACTTCATGCCGATGTCAAGCACAGCCACGCGAAAAGCGTTATTTCCGGAATAGTCCCGGTTAAATTCCTCTTTCAGCATCGCCCTGTGCTCCCGGCTCATTTCGCCGTCAACTTCAAGTACACCCGAAGGACGCGCCCCGTTTGAGTAAAAGCGATTTGCATACTTCTGAGCTTTCAGATCGGTGTCAATGGTTTCGCGGGCAATATCAAGAATCCCTCTCCCACTCGTTCCGTCATAGGATTCAAAACGGTGTATGAGAAGCTGGGAATCCGTAAATTCCCGTGTCAGTGCGTTTCCGTATGTAACAGTATCAGGCACCGTGAATCTGTACCATCGCGCATTGTCCCGCTTGTTTACTCGGATTTCGGGATCTGCCGGAATCGGGATGATTTCCGTGATCTTCCCGTTTTTGTCCCTCTCGATGTAGGCATAACCCACACCATGCCAGAACGCCCACGAAAGAAGCATTTTTTCCGCTGTGTAGATCGACATGTATTCATTTGCCCTTGTTTTGAGGACATATGAAAGATCATGATCCGCTTCGTATCGGAACTCCCCTTCTTTGCGCCGAATCTGCCACGGCATAGCCGCAATGGAATTGGTGTAAATACGGTGAGCCGCCGCCACAGCACCGAGTTTTTCTGCGTTTTCGGGAATAATCGCATCACCGTTTACAGTCAGAATATCCCGAAATATCTGATCAACAGTCTTTCCGTTGTACGTGATCTTTGGTGTATCGTTTACAGCACCCGAAACAATCATTTCCTGTCACCATGCCGCGCCCTGTACTTCGCAAAAATCCACGATGTTACAAAGCAGCCGATTCCCATAACCACCCCGCCGAGCTGCAAATCATAGGTGAAGGAAGTCACAATCACACATATCCAGCCGAGAAGATACAGAATATCGTCAATGTATTTCATGGCATTTTCTCCTTTCCCGTAAAATGACGAAACAAAAAGCAGAACCGTCGTTTGACAGCTCCGCTTTGCTTCGATGGTATCAGTATAGCATAAAAAAATGTGCTACTACTGCAATATTTTATCCGAGAACGTATCCGCGCTCTTCAATCACACGGTTTACGTCAATCTTGTTGTCTACTTTCACGATCAGACGGGTGAGAGCATTCATCAGTCCCGCAACAGGGTCAATTCTCTGCGTGTCGTCCTTGTACCGCTTTGAGAGCTTTATATCACCGTTCGAGTTCTTGACTTCAACGGCATTCGATAAGCACCACTCGAAGAGCGGCGAATACTCCGCAACGATTTTTCCGGCAATCACAAGTTCACGGAATTGCTTTGTCGCGTTGTTCAGAGCCGCGCAGGTCTGCGGAATGTCAACCACCATTTCCTCCGAGTTGTAGTGTTCTCTCATGCGGATTGCCATGTCGTTTGCATTGTGCCCGTCATAATCAATTTCTATCGCCCGTCTCCCATTAGCATAGTGAAAATTCTCGTCCTCTGTCTCGCAGGTGTATAAGTAATCCTCAACATAGCTGTTATCGGCGACATCTCCCGGCGTGAGAATCACATACCCCTCTTTTGCCCATTCGAGATATGGCACCTTGTCCGATTTCATGTGCTCCGCCGCTCTGTTCTGTGCAATGAATCCCATGACCGATACCGCAATACGCCCGTCGGGTAGAACACCACACCAGCCTGTTCCGGTCAAGTCTCGCGTTTCACCAAGGTCAAAACCGTAATGCCCTTCAATGCCCCGCGTCAGCTCACGGAAATCTTCCCGAGATACCTCAAGAGCCTTGAACTTATCCATGTATCCCGTGAAATACTTGTTTACGCCGTCCGCCTGCCATCTGTCCATTCGCTTGATCATCCAGTCGCGGATTTTCCCGTAATTGTTGGCGGCATACGCATCTTTGTATTCCACAAGAACCTTGTCGAAAAGAATGCTTCCATACTTTGAGCCGAAGCGGAAAAACGCATTTGCCTTAGCCCAGCAGTTCTGATCATGCGGATCGTCATCATCGTCAATTTCCCGAATCATAACAAATACTTCATCCTGCTCAATTGACCCGTCAAGAATCCGCTTGTACTGTAAATAGTCCTGATAACAGGGCTTGTTTTCCGCATCTTCGCCCGCCGTGGTGATAATCAGGTCAAGACACTGCGCTTTTTTTCCCATACCGTTGATTGCAGTATCGTGAATCGTTCTTTCCTTGTGTGCGTGCCATTCCTCGCAGATAATCAGAGAAGGTCTTCCACCGTCCTTGTTGGATTTATCCTTCGAGAATACAACGACTTCTCCACCGCGCTTCTTGTGACGGATATATGTGCGCTTGATATCAAGCCGCTTTTTGATAGCCGGTGAAGAGTTCGCCATGTCTGCCATGTCTTCTCTGGCTTTTCTTCCCTGAAAACGGTCAACGGCAACAATATCAATTTCCGGCTGCATTTCAAACTCTGCAAGCTCGGGATGTCCCGGAGGATACAACGCATCGCCGAGCATCACATAAAGCCCCACACCTGCCGCAACAGTGGTTTTCGCGTGCCCTCTCGGGTTTTCAATAAACGCATACAAGAAGCGTCTGCGTCCGTCAGCTTTTCTCACCCATCCGAAGATCGAACCGAAGTCAAATATCTGCCATGGCTCAAATTCAATACTCTGCCCCACAGCATCAAGACGCGGAATATTCGCGAAATGCCTGATGATCCGTTCCGCCCGGGTAACATCAAATACATACGGGAAAGAATCATCCTTCGCCCTCTCTATATCTCTGAGATGCCTTTTGCATGATAGGATTTCCTGCTTTCCGCATAATTTCCCGTAATCCGTTTCCGTGACCATTCGGGCATACGCCGTAACAATATCGTATTTCTCGCAGAATTCATCATATCCGGCGCGGGAAACAATGTCTGCGTAATAACCGAGCGCATCCATCATCCGTAAAGATCATCGTCCGGATCTTCTTCGGGAATAATAATTTTCTGCGCCAACCGCATTCTCGCTTCGGGAGTAAGCCCCAGCTTTCCCGCGTAGTTCAGCTGCAGTGATTCCTGAAACCGGAGTTCCTTTGAAATTCCCAAAATCTCTGAATTTTTTCTGTGTCCCTTAACCGCAGACCAATACTTACGCCTCAACATCACAACACGTGACATGATCGAACAATAAGTACCCAACACATCACAGTCAAGATTGTCGAAAATCTTAAACTCTTCTGCATCCGCACAAATCTTTTCCCAAAACTGCCGCGCCACCGGATCATCCTCCAAATATTCCGGCATGACAAGCGAAACATCATCCCGTTCAAACAGCTCTTCCCGCGCCGCCCGTTCTTCCTTCTCAGCATTCGTTAAATGCCCCTTGACATTCTCAACAGCCTTAATATTCTGCAAATAATCACTCCTTTCAACTCGCGTACCTTGCGCGCGCAAATATTTTATAATTGTGTAAGCACTTAAAAAATCTCAAATCCAATAAATCTCAAACAGGAACTTTTCACACAAACGAGAGGCGGCGCGGTTGCGGGGGCACGTGCATCAAACATTTTCGGCCGGGGGGGAGGTTGCGGACCGTTCCGCGATCGTCTTGCGACTGTGGCAGGAGTGGCACAGGCTTTGGAGGTTGGACGGATCGAAGAATATCTTTTTATCTCCCTTGTGTGGCTTGATATGGTCTATGTCCTCCGCTTTGGTACGGATTCCGCGTCGCGCGCATTCCCTGCAAAACGGTTCCGCTGTAAGCTGCTTGGCGCGTAGCAGCCGCCAGCGTTGCGAGTAATACAAGTTGTGATATGCGGCCGACTCGCGCCGCTCCGGCTGGACTGTCCGCCGAACTTGCTGCGACGCTGTTTGATGCTTTGCACAGTATCCGCCGCCGCGCACAAGCTCCGTACACCCCGGTCGGCGGCATGGCTTGAGTGGTAATGTACTGTATACTTGATCGGGCATTGTTTCCACGACTCCAATAAGAAAAACGACATCCCTAAAGATACCGTTTGTTATGATATTATTATATATTATTTTAACTCTGTACTACTGCAATCTTTTGCCGCGTCTCGCGCAAGCGCCGCATCCACTGCCGCGTTAATGTATGCGTTTACAGATATACCGCGCCGCGCTGCTGCTGCTTTTAGAATTTCCCTCTTCCCTTTCTCGATCGTGTAGTTGATCCGATCATATTTTTTCGCGTTGAATTTGTTGTTATACTTGATTTTATCGAATTTCTCCGCCATTTCGTAAACCTCCGTTTTTTGTTGCTTACATTATATCATTTTATAACGCATGATGCAATGTGCATTGTACACAAAAAACATGATGCAATGTTTAGTGATTTCGCCAATTGACAACACATTGTATCATGTGTTATACTATGGGCACAACGAACAACACACCAACACACACCGAAAGGAGCATGAAAATGAAAATCATCACTATCCATCATGTCATGTACGGCGATCTTCACGGAGACAGTGAATCTGTATGGTTTTTCACCGCCAAAGAAGCCGAAAATCACGCCATCAACATAGAAGCCCACCTCACCGAGCGCGAACGCAAAAAACGCTATATCACAATCGAAGCAAACAGCATCCGCATTCCCGATGAATATCATCTTTCCACCCCCAAACAGCTCTCAAACGACCTGTTTAACGGCGATATCGAATGCCCCGACTTTGACGAATGCACCGCCACATTTACTTCCGAACAGGAATATTTCAAGACGATTCTATAACATCAAATCAAAAGCCGAGAGCCACGAACTCCCGGCTTTTTCTTTGCCTCACCATTCCACATTGTCATCAATTCTCAAACCGCGCTCAATAGCAAACAGATCACGCGCCTGCTCAAGATAATAATAAACCTGCCGCTCCGATAACGGCACATCTAAAGCAAATCGCAAAGCTCTCGCCGAATACTCACCCCGTGTCACCTTTCTCCATGGATCGACCATGTAAACAGCCCGAACCGCAGAACATACCAGTTCACGTCCGGAATTGTTTAACTTCCGGAAAACTGTCTCGCATGCCCGAATATCTTCAAGCCCTGCACGCGCTTTCTCCACTTCCGCCTCTGCATATTGTTCCGCCTTTTGCGGATCAATTCCCCACGCTTTTGCCAATGCCTTTTTGCGTATCCTCTCGATAGCCTCATCATAAGTCGGACACCCATGCCGCGCCCAAAATATAAATGCACTTGTCGCATAGTCTCTCAGTGCGTCTTTTTTCGTATTGCTTCCACTCCTTTTCTGCCGAAAGTCAGCCTTATCCCCTGTTTATCAAACAAGCGTGACAACAAAACCGTATTTCTCATACAGCATCTTTGATTTGTTGATAAATACCCGCGTCTTCGTTCCCTCGGTCTTCACGTCCTCAACGATAAACTCACCCGAAGATTTTATGTAATACGAAAAGTCAGCCCGATACCGCTGAGCCTTAACAAGCCGACCGTCAGGTAACCGGTAACTTTCGCTGATCGTAAACTCCGGCTGCAGCTTTAATCTCTCAATCTCACCCGTCCCCAAACGGATCATCAACACTTGATACCTCTCAGCCTCACGCATGGAATCAAACTTCACGTCCCCGACAAAAGTCACCCTGTTGCCGTATTTTTTTCGGCTCGATGGTTCTTTGCCTGAAAAGTCAGCCGTATACCCCTCTTTTTCAAGCTGTTTCTTTACTCTTTCCCTCAACTTCTCAGGCATATCGTTTATTGATTCGTATCGCATCCTCTCACCTCCTCGCATACTTCGCAAGATTCGCCCCGTCAGGCTTGTACATCACAAACGTCATGTAATACGTCCCGTTCACAGGATTTTTCACGATCTTCGGGAACTCACTCAGATAATACCCCGGATATCTGTCCGCAAAAAACTTGTGCGGAGATCCTGCATCATCAATATCGCAAAGATCACGCTTGCTCCATTGGTTTTTGTCTGCCTTTTCTTCCGGCTTTCTGAGATTACGTGATCCGCTCCATCTGCGCTCACCCACATGACGTTGATCCGCTATGTATGCCGATAAATCCACAACACCGCACTCGTCAAATTCGAGTTCCTTGTAATTCAGTCGACCCATTCCCCACGCCGCTTTGATCTCATCCTTGCTCACACCGCCGGAGAATATAAAATGCAGATGCAGTCTGCCCTTTTCCTCACCGTACGCACGGATACAGATCCACTTGAATTCACATCCGGCTTTTTTGTATAACCGAGCCACACGCTGAATATAATTTCTTATGTCTTTCTCAAATCGCTCTTTGCTGTCGGGATAACAAGCATCGGAATATGTCGGATCAAAGCTGTATGAGTTCCTGTCAAAGTTCTCGTGAATCAGCCATGTGAGATATTCACGAGAATGGCGTTCGTTGAGCTTCTTCTGTACATCAGAGGATTCACGAAATTTGCCGCGTCTTGCTCCGGCTTTGCGATAAGTGCCGTATACTACCCCAAATAACATCTCCCCGGCACTCACGGTCTTGCCCTTGTATTTACACTGCATCTTCCATTCCTCCCATGTGTGTGAATTATTAAGATTACTTACAAGGTTCAATTCGGGGCGAACCCCGAACGAACTTTTTTATTGTTTTTTCGTTACAGCACTATATATAATATAATGTAGATTTGTCATTCCCTCTCGGGTGATTTTTCTTTGTCGAGATCGTCCATTCTCGGACGCTTTCTCATATTCCATGCGTCTTTGGCTTTCTGTGATGCGGATTTACCACCCGTTTTTGATTTTTCAAAAAACTTTGTTGATAATCCACACCGATTACAGTAAGCGCAGACATTCCCGAATCTGTCCCCTCTCAGTACCACATTGATAAATTCGCCGCAGCATGGACAGGCTTTGAGTCCGTAATAGTTTACTTCCATCATAATAAGTCACCTCATTTTGTTCGATTGTCCGTATACCGAATTTCATGATTCCCGCAAATCAGCTCCTCAGCATACGGCAGAGATTCCACCCATCTGCAGAACTCACGCCACTCCGCGAGCTTGTGATTCCGCCGCGCACGGTACATCCCATAGAGATTCTCATAATCCATCGTACACGTCCGCATCTGATTTAACGATGACGGCAGCAGCTGAATGATGTTGTCAAAATACGCCTCCTTTGCATCCCTGTCATTCTCCCGGTTGTACAGCGCAATGTTCTCGTTGATCTCGTCAATCGTGTATTTCAAGAGCTGTATCGCTCTCGTTGATGTGATCCTCTCTGCCGAAAAATCCTCCGATACCAGCGGCCTCGCGCAGACCGTGTGCATCGTGGAACACGAATTCGCGACGGTGCCGACCTTGTATGTGTCGTATTCCTTCCACCAGTACAGCGGCGCGGTGATGTCAACCGACACAAATATCTGCCGCATGAATTTGCGGTGATCCGATCCCGATCGCACAAGCCGCATCGCAAGATCAAGATCATCATCCCCCATGAAGAACGCAAAATGTGCCGTGTTCTCCGTTTCCGGATTCTCGATGTGCGACGAATAGCTGTCCGAGCGATCCCACGAGTTCATCGGATTTCTCATGCCCCTGATCGCGTTGTCCATGTTCATTACGGATGTGCGTTCAAGTTTGATCATTTTCTTTTACCTCCCTTACCGTAAAATCGTCCCACTCCGGCTTGTTCTCCGTCGTCCATATACAGCACATCAGATTCCAGCAGACTGCGCGATCATGCCGCTCGTCCGTGTCCCCGCGCAGATACTTGAGGAAGTGCCGCAGAGCCGAATCTATGTAGCTGTGTACCGGAATCCCCCTCTGCCAGTTGTGTTCGCCGTATTTTGCCGCACCTGCTTCAAAGTGCAAAGCCAGCTCGAGCAGCATATCAGACCAACCGTTCCACTCACGCCAGCCGATGAACGTCCACAATGCCGACTGCAAGTGTGCCGTATCACCATCCTCACGAAAGAGATGTATCTGCCGGAAGATGTTCGCGATGTCCGGTGATTCCCCGAGATATCGGTCGTAGATGTCGGCGATCACGTCAAGCGGCATGAGGTCACATCTGCCCTTTGCCTCACCCATGTCACGTACTGCCCCGGAAGCGAACGTGCGTCGGTGTCCGCTGTCGGGGAGGCTTGCGGAAAGATCAATGTCACACTCCCCATTGGTTGTTTTAATCCATTTGTTTTCCATCTTCGTTCTCCTTCTCCGGTACCACGCCGATAATCCATTCGATGATATCTATCGTTCTGTTTATATCATCTACTTCACGGCTGTTCCCTTTAGCTTCCGCGCGTCCCAACGCAATGCGCTTTTTCTTCAGCTGCGTGTACAGCCACTTCAAGGCGATTTCATAATTCATCTTCGCCCTCCGTAATTTCGTTGATGTATTCCGCCATATCATCGTCTGCTTCCTTTTCTACTTCGTATCTGTCGCAGTATTCTCTTGCCGGACAGTCTTCATAATCGCAATCTTCCACGCATTGGAAGCCGCAATCTTTAACAAGAGCGATCCTGTCTTTGCTGTTGTACCAGTCCATTTCCATCTTGCCGTCTGAATAGTATTTATCCATCTGTGGTTCTCTGTGTACTTCGATGTCGCAAAACCCCGCATCCTCACACGCTTCTGTATGCATTGCTATTGATCTGGCTTTGCCCCGTGTATCCGCGAATACAACCGTTGCATATTCGCAGTCTCTTGCCCTAACTAACCACGCTTTCATCTTCACCCTCCACAAGAATATATCCGTCATTATCCCATTCTGCGAGCGGCAAAGTTTCAACATTCGGAATGCTTTCAGCTATTTCACACATTTTGCAAAATCTTTGATCCAATTGTTTGAACATACCCACGGCATACCCGGTTACAGCCTCTGTCAGTTGATAAGATCCATCATCTGTGATTCTATCTGAAGTGAAAAACACCCGACCGTTAAACTCAATACGCTTTCCGTAACACTTGCATTTTCCGAGTTCCCCGTTTTTTGTTTTTACGCATTTATAATATTTTACACCATAATCGGGTTGGTTGTAGTATGGTTCTAAATCATTGCAACCACAGTCAAAACCATCTCCGACCGAAATATAAGATTTTGTGCAATGAAAATCCGTCATATCGCAATGTATACATTCCGTATTTCCGCATGATACAAGTGTCATTTCTCTTCCCCCCTCAGAACGGCAGGTCTTCATCATTGCCGATTTCCTCAAACTTCGGCGCATTCGTGTACTGCTCCGGTATATACGTCTGCTCTGCCGTTTCCGGGGATGTCACCTGTATGGGCATCTCATCCTTTGAGTCCACAAAATACGCCTCTTCCGCCACGATCTCCGTCGAATACCGCTTGTTCCCCTGCTGATCCGTCCATTGCCTGTTCTGCACCGTTCCGATGATGCAGATCGACGAAGCCTTGCGGAAATACCGCGTGATAAACTCCGCCGTGCCTCTCCATGCCTGTACGTTGAAGAAATCCGATGCCTGTGTCCCCTCTTTCGCCCTCGGTCTGTTCACGGCAATTGTGAATGTGGTAACCGATATGCCGCTCGGTGTGGTTTTAAGCTCCGGATCGGCGGTCAGGCGTCCCCCGAGAATTATTTTGTTAAAATTGAAATTTGCCATTGTCATGATCTCCTTTTTGTATGTTTCTTGCTGATAATCTTACCGTATTCCTCAACCGTGATCCCGATCTTTTCAAGCTCCGATATGTTATTCTCAGCATACCGCTTGTACAGTTCTTCGATGTCGCAGTCGCATTTCAGCCACGCTTCTACAAATGCATTGTATTCACTCCGCACAATTTTGTATAACCGATACAGCCGGACTTTCCCAAACCCCGGTCCACGGACGTACTCGAAGAGATTAAGCAGATATACTCGCACTATAACCTCCTCGTTCTTCGCCCACTCCAATCGATTCCGGTGTATCGATTTCAGATCACTGTTCATGTATTTCGCCGTCAGCGGATCATGCCATACCGTCTCCTGCTCTGCCGCCCGGAAGTCAAAACCGCATTCTTTCAGATGAGACTGCATCATCCACATCGCGCTCTCGGCAGTGTCGCGTATCATGTCGGTGTCATCGTAGTCTACCCTGATCTCTCCCGTCGTGTCAGCCGCCATGCTCCGTACCATAACGTCGGATAAGGTCTCCTTTGTCTCGTCATACATCCGCTGTACAGCAGCCGCCGTCCATTTAAAATCCCGCCTGAGAGCCATCCCGGCTGCCGAATCAAGAACCGAAAGGAACAGCGCACCGACCCGATCCCGCGATTTTTTCGCCCGAGTCAGATCAACAGCACATTTCATCAGTCTGTTACCTCCACAAACTCACCGTTCACGAGCTTGTACCATGTGTCAGCCTTGATCTTCTCGCCATCTACCTGTACAGACTGCAAGTCGGTTCTGTGCCATTCACACTCAATCTCTTTCCACTCGGTCAGCACAAGCCAACCGCCGAGAGCCGCTTTTGCTTTGCTGTCGATTCCGAGCGCGATTGCAACGCCCTCATTGCCGGAGTTTACCGCCGCTGATCTGTAGCCGGAGTTTACCGCCGCTGAGCTGTAGCCGGAGTTTACCGCCGCTGAGCTGTTGCCGGAGTTTACCGCCGCTGATCTGTAGCCGGAGTTTACCGCCGCTG
>CAZPPN010000002.1:0-33885 GCA_964588425.1 uncultured Ruminococcus sp.
TACAGCTTCGCCGATGATTTCACCGACGGGCATACGGGGAGAGAGGGAAGAGAACGGGTCCTGGAAGATGATCTGCATCTTTGTGCGGAGAGCTCTCATTTCCTTGGGGGAGAGGTCGTAAACTTCCTGACCGTTGAAGAGCACCTGACCGCCTGTTTTCTCGCCTGCAAGTCTGAGAATGGTACGGCCTGTTGTGGTCTTACCGCATCCGGACTCACCTACGAGACCCATTGTTGTACCTCTTTTGAGGTTGAATGTTACGCCGTCGACTGCTTTTACATAGTTGACGACTTTCGCGATCATACCGTCCTTGATGGGGAAGTATTTCTTGAGCGCGTTTACCTGAAGAATATACCGGGGATCGTATTCAACGGGGGTGAAGTTGTTGTCGATCACGAGATTCTGTTTTTTATCATTATTCTTCTTTTCTGACATGATTATTCACCCTCCTTTTCGTAATATCTGTAACAGGTTACCTTGTGTGTGGGCGAGAGACTGATCATCTTAGGATATTCGCCGGAGCAGTTCTCAACGCACATTTCGCAGCGGTCCTTGAAATAGCAGTAGTTGGGCATATTTACGGGGTTCGGAACCTTGCCGGGGATGGAGTAGAGCTTGTCAACTTTCTTTCCGACGCTCGGTTTCGACGCCATAAGACCGATTGTATAGGGATGCGAGGGATGCGCAAAGATCTCTTCAACCGTACCCTGCTCGACAACTCTGCCCGCATACATAACTACTACATAGTCAGCCATTTCAGCGATAACGCCGAGGTCGTGAGTGATGAGCATGATAGAGGAATTGATCTTGTCCTTGAGGCTGCGGAGAAGGTCGAGGATCTGTGCCTGAATTGTTACGTCGAGAGCTGTTGTAGGCTCGTCGGCGATGATAAGACGGGGATTGCAGGCAAGAGCCATCGCGATCATTACTCTCTGACGCATACCGCCGGAGAGCTCGTGGGGGAACATCTTGTAAACACCTTCGCTGTTAGCGATACCTACCATTTCGAGAAGCTCGATGGTGCGTGCTTTGATCTGTTCTTTTGTCATGTTCTTGCCGTCGTGAAGCTCGATTACTTCGTCAACCTGCGCGCCGATACGGAACACCGGATTGAGGCTGGTCATGGGCTCCTGGAAGATCATGGACATATAGTTTCCGCGGAGTTTTCTGATGACATCCATCGGAAGCTTTGTGATATCGTATGCTTTGTCTCCGATATTGAGACGGATTTCACCGCCTACAACCTGTCCCTGAGGACGCTGGAGAAGCTGCATAATTGAGAGACTTGTTACGGATTTGCCGCATCCGGATTCGCCTACGACGCCGACAGTCTTACCTGCGGGAACGCTGAACGAAACACCGTCGACTGCCTTTACAACGCCGACATCGGTGAAGAAGTGGGTGTGAAGATCGTCGATTTCGAGTACATTTGCGGGATCGTGCATCTTTGTGAGATACTCGCTCTCGGGTACATTTTTGCGGTTGCGCTGTTTTTCGAGATTATTTGTAATTTTGCGGTTTTCGCGGGAGATGCGTCTGGATTCCTTCGCGGAGAGATAACCGCTCTGTTTGTTTTTTGCCATATTCAGTATTCTCCTTCCTTAACGCTTCATCTTGGGGTCGAACGCGTCACGCAGACCGTCGCCTACGAGGTTGAATGCCAGGATCGTAAGAAGCAGGCAGACACCGGCGGGGATCCAGATGAACAGATACTCAGTGAGAACGAATGTGTCGTTTACGTCATTGATGATATTACCCCAGGATGCGAACGGGAAACGAACGCCGAGACCGAGGAAGGAAAGTGTAGCTTCTGTAAGGATAACGCTGCCAAGACCCATTGTACAGTTTACGATGAGCTGAGGCATAACATTGGGTACGAGGTGCTTGAAAATACGTCTGGAAACTCTTACGCCGCACGCTTCGGTAGCTGTCATGAATTCCTGTTCACGGAGAGAGAGGATCTGACCTCTTACGAGACGGGCAATACCTGCCCAGCCGAGGAAGCCGAGAATCAGCATAAGGTAGAGCATACGGATCTGAGGATCGACGTTTTCGTTATCCATCATTGCGCCGAGGATGATAATAATGGGAGTAGAGGGGATGCAGTAGAAGATATCAACGATACGCATGATGAGGTTGTCGACCCACTTACCGAAGAAGCCTGCGATACCGCCGAGGATAACGCCGATTACCGTCTGGATAGCGATAACTATGAAACCGATCATGAGGGATACGCGGCCGCCGTACATAAGACGTGTGAGCATATCCATACCGTTACGGTCTGTACCGCACCAGTGAGCAGCGCTCGGAGCGGAATATGCGTCGATAACGCGGGTGGAAACTTCCTGTTTTACATTGTAGAGTTTCTTTGCAGCGTCGTATTCGAGAGTATATTCAGCTTCAACGCCTTCGGAATCTGTGTAAATGAACACATCCTGATCGCTCTCGATAGCTTCGATGATGCCGCTTTTGAATTCAGCGGTAAGGAATACGTCGGGCATTTTCGCCTGAACGATGTACTGACCGATTGTTGCGGTTTCGCTGCCGCCGGATAAAATGGAGTCTGCTTCGTCGATTGTGTAGTCTGCGGAATCGGCTGAGAATGCTGTCTCACCGTTTGTGTAAGCCTTGAGCGCGTTGAAAACAAATTCGTTTGAAAGTGAAGCGCCTGCCTGAGTGGATGTTACGATATCCTTGTAAGCGATACCGATCATCTCACCGTCGAGGGAAACACTGAAGAAGTTTTCGCCTTCGTAAGTTACAGTGTAAGTAATGTCGCGGAAAGTAAATTCAGTCTTGGACTGCTGGGATGCGAGGAGAGACTGAGCCTGAATAACACCGGAGAACTTTTCGCTGTCAAATGCTGTGTAACGGTATTCTTCGTTCGCGATCACGCCTGCGTAGTCTTTGCGCTGAAGCTCGTCGCGGTAGAAGATCTGATCTTCTTCATAGGGGGAGATAAGTCCGCCGAGGAAGGAGAAGAGGAACATCGCCACGAGAACGGAGAGACCGACCACGGCGAGTCTGTTTCTGAAGAAACGCTTTGCAACGAGCGCGCTGGGAGAGAGAACTTTTACTCGGCGGTCGTCGTTGAGGGAGAATTCATCGGAAGAATTGTTGTCAGAGGAGTTTCCGCTGCCGAATTTTTCCTTGATTTCATCGGTTTTCTTGTCGACATTCTGTTTCAGAGCGCGTCCGGGAACTCCCTGAAGACGGGCAGGGTTGGCGTTGTCGACCACATTTGAATTTTTGACTTTATCCATATTGTCACGCATGATAATGTCCCCCTTTCGTCAGGATATACGCACGCGGGGGTCAACCACGGCATAAAGGATGTCGGAGAGAAGGTTTCCGGCAAGTGTGAGGATTGCCATGAATACCAGATAGAACATAGAGAACGGAATGTCGCCGGATACCATGGAATGGTAAGAAGCATAACCGATTCCGGGGATCGCGAAGAGTGTTTCCGTAATGAGAGCGCCGGAGAAAAGTCCGGGGAGAGATCCGCCGATGATGGTAACGAGCGGGATGAGAGTGTTTCTGAAAGCGTGGTGGTAGATGACCTTCTTTTCGGAAAGACCCTTTGCGCGCGCTGTGCGGATATAGTCGGAGCTGAGAACCTCGAGCATATTTGTTCTGGTGTAACGAACGAGACCACCCATGCTTACAACAACGAGAGTTGTGACGGGCATGATAAGGTGTTCAGCCTTGTCGAGGAGCTGACCGAATGCATTCAGTGAGTTATAATCGCGTCCGACAAGACCGTAGAGGTCGAACCATCCGAGTTCAACAGAGAACAGGAGCTTGAGCAGGGACGCGAAGAAGAACGTCGGGAGAGAGATACCCGCAAGAGCGATAACGGAGATCGCATAGTCGGACTTGGAATACTGCTTTGTAGCTGCGATGATTCCGAGCGGGATAGCGATGATGAGTTCAAGAACGAACGCGATAGCGCCCATTACGAACGAGAGCCATACTGTGTCGTTGAATTTTTCTGTTACGGGAACAGTCCATTTCCAGCTGTCACCGAAATTGCCGGTGAACATACTTCCGAGCCATGAGAAGAAGCCGGGGATGATACCCTTGTCCATGTTGTACATGGATTCGAGCTGAGCCATCCATTCTTCAAAGCTCTTGGAGTTGGGCTGCATGGATTTCTGACGGGCTATCGATTCGATATACGAAGTCGGGAGACAGCGCATCAGGGCGTAAATGATAAATGATACAAAGAAAAGTATTACGACCGAAGTTAAGATTCGTTTTATGATATACTTTCGCACGTTTTAACCTCCGTTTGATTTGCGGTTTGGAATTTGATCTGCCATGAGAATCCGGTCAGATGAAATGCAGAATATAAAAAGATTCCGGCGACAGCCCATTTCGGCAGAGTCTTTTCATATTCTGTTTTCACAGACAGGTCATTACATATCAAGCAGCGCCTCCACGGATTTTTTACGTGAAGCCGCTGATTCATAGGTAATAAAAGTAAGAAAAACCGGTGTTATCCCGCCGTTTTCACCGATCGGCAAGACGGGATAACACAAGTTTATTTCTTATTCATTCAACGTCATTTCTCAGATTGTCGGGTGAATTTGAACTGTACTATCTTCAGATTAGTTAAGCTCAATATTCTGAATTTCAGACATCCAGCCGTAGAATGTTGTGATATCGGGAGTCATTGTGTCCATGTTCACACGTTCTGTGCTGAAGATGATAGCGTTCTGTCGCTGGTATACAGGAATTTCAACTGCCCAGTCAACAACGATATCAAGACATGTCTTGTACATCTGCTTTCTGTATGCCTGGTCCATGGACTTACGAGCATCCATGATGAGCTGGTCGAGTTCAGCGTCAGCGATGTCGTACATATAGTTGGAACCACCGGCGTTAGCGCCGCCGTTAGCTACGTCGGAGTAGTAGATCTGGTACATATCCGGGTCAACTGTTGCGCCCCATGCAGCACACCACATATCAACACTGTCAGCGTCGAGAGCTGTCCAGAGGTCTGCGGAGTTAGCGAGGTCCTTAACAACGAGGTCGATACCGATTTCAGCAAATGCTTCGTCTGCGAGTGTGCAGATCATGAAGGACGGGTGGTCGCCTGCACCGTCAGCGGGGATCCAGAGCTCGTATGTGAGGGAAGCGCCTTCGGGAGCAGCTGTAACCTTGCCGTCTTCTACTGTGTAGCCTGCAGCTTCGAAGAATCCGAGAGCAGCAGCCTTAGCAGCAGCGTACTTTGCGTCAGCATCCATGTCGGATGTGTAGATGTCATTACCGTTTACGTCAACGGAGAATGCAACCTTGTAGCCTGCGTCAGTTGTCTGAGGAGCAGCCCAGGATGTGTTGGAGATAGGATAGTTGATAACGGAAGCTCTTTCGCCGTAGTAAGAGTCAACGGATACGTCACGGTATACGGAAAGAACTGTTGCGATAGCCTTACGGAGGTTCTTGGAAGCATCGGAAGCAGGATCGCCGCCTACGTTAACGCGGTTAGCGCTCATACCGATGTAACCGTAACCGAGGTTGTCAACAGTGTTAACTGTAACAACGCTGCCGTTGAGTTCGCCGCCGTTAGCAGACTTGACAGCTGTAACTGTGTTTGTATCGAAAGAGGGGTCTGTGATATCGATTGTACCTGTTGTAACACCGTTGAGCTTATCAGCTTCCTGTGTTTCCATGAAGTTTACATACTTGATCTTGGGTTCGCCAAGGAAGTAGTTTTCGTTAGCTTCATAGTAGATAACACCGTTTTCGAACTTGATGAACTTGTAAGGACCGGCGCCCATGGGTACTGTTGTCTTCGCGCGAACGGAAGAGAGGTCACCCTTTGTGAAACCGAACTGGTTATTGTCGTAGTTGTAGAGATCATCGCTGCCGTAGTAGTGAAGAGGAGCGATTGTAACGCCGAGCTGGTAGATAGCTGTTGCGTCAACTTCTGTGAGAACAACGCGGAGTGTGTTGTCGCCTGTCTTCTGGATACCCTTGATGTTCTGAGCGGAATCACCTGTCTGAACACCTGCGATCATAGAAGGATCGAGCTTAGCTGTGAGGAAGCTTGTGATGGATGTGCCTGCTGTTTCGTAGTTGATACCGGCGTCGGATACATCGTAACCCTTAGCTTCAACGATAGCGTTCCAGAAATCGAGAGCTGTTGCGCCTTCAGCGAGTGTGTAACCCCAGAGGCCGGCAGATGTTGTTACGTCAGCTGCGCCGTAGGAAGCGTAGTTGGCGAGACAGTAGTCAACGATTTCCTGAGCGAATTCTGTACCTGCAGCTTCGAATGCTGTCCAGAAAGCGGCAGCTTCTTCGGCTGTGTAGAATTCTGTGCCTGCTGCGCTTGCTTCGGGACCGTCAGCGAGGATGAGAGTCCACTTAGCGGACATACCTGCACGGTATTCTTCCATACCTTCGATGGGAAGTGCGAAGAATGTTGTACTTCCGTCGTATGTCGGGTCAGCGTAAACGTACATCGAGAAGATTACGTCGTCGATTGTTACTTCTTCGCCGTCAGAGAATTTCATACCGTCTCTGAGAGTGAAGTCGTAGTAAACTGTTCCGTCTGCGTTTTCTGTAACAACGAGATCGGATGCGCCGTAGTAGGTGTAGTCGGTACCGTTATAGGGAATTGTTTCGCCTTCGATACCCTTGTAAATGATTGCGCCTGTACGGTCGGATGTGAGAAGACCGATCTGAGTCATTGCCTGTGCGTCCTGGTCATAACCGGACTCCGCGAAGAACGGGGAGAACTTGCTTGAGAAGGGAGCATAGCCGACTACAAGCGGGGTGGAGTTGTCCTTTGCACCGCATCCGGCGAGTGTGCCTGCAGTCATAAGAGCTGCGAGAGCAAGTGCAAGAACCTTAGTCTTTTTCTGCATGATTTCCTCTCCTTAAAAAGTGAAATTATGTAATGAAATTTATGTAAACCCGGACGTGCCGGATATTACCGAAGATGATGTGCGTACTGATAATATGCTCAGTACACTCACTTCTCACTCGTTCATGAGTGAATGTGTCATTTTTTTCCATGTAACGGCGCGCGCGAGCTTTCTTATACCGAAGAAGTGTAAAAATATATTTACCTTTGTGAAAAGGTAAATCAGGGTTGCGGGTATATTGCTGTCAAAGCCGTTTATGATCACATAGAAGATGGTTGCCGCGAATGATACTGCCGTGAGTAACTGCGCTGTTTTTGTCCGTCCGTCGATTTTTGCGAATGTCGCCTCGTAGACGTATTCTCTGAGCGCATCTCCCGAGTACCCGTGGTATGTCATGCGGCACATGATCCACAGGATGCTCACAGCCAGCGAGATCTCTGCGATAAACGGCAGGATCACGTAAAAGCAGTTCAGCATTCCGGCAGACGGTATACATCCGCCGATCACACAGAACAGTACGGCTGCACATGAAAGCGCGGTCATCTCGAGATACATCCTGCGAACCGATTTTCCCCCAGGCGGCATCGGAGACATTCTGACGCCTGTGTAGATGTATGCTCCGCTGTCGTCCGGCTGAAAATCACGCAGGTACGCGTGCTTGTTTTTTCTGTCTTTTTGATCTTTATTATTGCTCATTACGGTAAGAGTTTCTGAGTTTGATTTACGATATGGCGCAAAGAAAAAGCGATAACCCATATCAACACAATATTATAACAAATATATAAAGAAAATTCAATAAGTTAACGCAATATTTTTCATCCTATTTGGCATAATTTTTTGGAAAAATGATTCATATTGTACAAATTCCGCAGATTCTGCCGGCTAAAACGTCTATTTTTTGAATTGTTCTTTAGTTTTTTGGGGCAGGAATCTTCAGTCAACAATTGCCCCGACGCTATTGTACGCACTTTTTAGTATTAAACTTTCAGGTTCGTATTCTATATTACTCATTATAACACAAAACGCCGCATAATACAAGCAATTTTGCCCGAGGAACACTTTTTTGTGGAAAACAGTCATGCAAAGGCTCGGTTTTAGGATAATTTTACCAAAATTGCAATGCTGAGCCGAAAATACAACCCGAACTTGAAGCGCAAAAAATAAATCTCCGAAACGGAGAAAAACGCAATATTCGGGATGTTGACTCTACTGATGGTAGGGTGTATAATATAGTCACAAGGTCCGGACCCCTTTCAATTCAACAGAAATGAGGTTAAACATATGAACGAAAACATTTTTGCCGAAAATCTTATAAAGCTCAGAACAGGAAAATCACTCACGCAGGAAGAAGCGGCGGCATCCCTCGGGATCTCGAACAAGACTCTCTCAAAATGGGAAAACGGCTCATCCTCGCCCGATCTCGATATGCTCGTGAAGCTGGCGCAGTTCTATGACACAACGACGGACTCACTCCTCGGCATATCCGACAGCGGAAAGAAGAGTTACATTGATGTAATAAACGAAGAATTCGATCAGCTCGAGGGAAGCGCCGTGCTTGAGCGTACATTCCCGATGCATTTCGATACCATCCGATCGCTTTTCCGCAGGTTAACTGTGCTCAATGATGACAATCCCGTAATACCTGAGAAGCCGTGGGATTACAGCTCATCGAGATCAAAGATACAGGTACGTACGTTCTTCGATTTCATGGTCGCATCTGATGACGTGAACATGAGCGTCACGCTGTACGGCAATAAGAACAACTGGGCATGGCTTGAATGTGAGGAAAAACGCGCTGAGACCGAGAAGATTTTTGCATTCCTTGCAAACGATGACGCCCTCCGACTCTGCAAGCTGATCCACACCGACGGATTCCCCGATCACTTCACCGCGGACTATGTTGGCGGACTGCTCGGAATATCGGAAGAGTGTGCGGCGGAAATTCTCGAAAAATCCTGCGAAGCGAAGCTGTGTACAAAAGAAGTCGCGCATCTTGTTGAGGGTGAGAAGAATCTTTATGTAAGCTGGGGCGACGGCAAAATTATGTCCTTGATCGCGCTTGCATTCGAACATATGACGGGACATGAAAGCTATGATTACTGCTACGGCGGTGCTGCAAAGATGATTACCAAGGGGGAGGAATAAGATATGAAACTGTCGGAAAACATCAAAAAATTCAGACTCAGAAAAAAACTGACACAGGAAGAGCTGGCGAATATGCTCGGCGTATCGGCACAGGCTGTGTCAAAATGGGAAACAAGCGAGACCTACCCCGACGGTTCGCTTCTCCTGCCAATTGCGAACGCGCTTGACACATCACTCGACGCACTGTTCGGCAACGATAAGATCTACAACGACGATATGTACGAAAGACTCAGACTTATGTTCGAAGGACTCAGCAATAAGGAAGAGATCGCGAAGATATACGACCTCTGCTGGATGGCGTACTGTGCGATGTGGAATTGCGACAGTGTCAGAGACTGCAGCGGAAACTCGTCTGTCATGAACAGAGACGGTGGATTTGTGCAGATCTCGAACCGCGGCATGAGATATTTCTCGGTATTCAAGGAGCCTGATGACGGCTGGAGCAAGTACATCGGAGACGCTGAGCTTATGAGAGATGTATTCGAGCGGCTTGGAGAGCGTGACACAATGAAAGCGGTGCTGTATCTGCATACTCTGGAGCACGGATACTACTTTGATGCTGATGTGATTTGTGAGGCGTGCTCGATTGAAAAAGAGAATCTCGGACGGGTGATGGATGATCTCTGTCAGATGCATCTTGTGCTGAAAAACGAGGTCAACATCAACGGTGAGATCCGCGATATCTACATGACACGCCCGACGTACAGGATCATCTCCCTGCTTCTCATGGCGGAAGAGCTGATGTACAACAAGGGCTACTCACTGCAGACTGACAACAGAATGAAGCCGTATCTCGGATGAATAAAACAATAGCGTGTACCTTTGAGAAAAATCTTCGGGTACACGCTTTTTTATCAGTCGTAATAAGAGGCTGCGGCAGGTTGGATCTGGACATCAGGTGATGTGCGGATTCCGGAGAGCAGCTTTCTTCGGAATACACGGTTTCCGGATTTTGCCCACAGATAACCGTTTTCGTCAATCTCAACAAGCTCGGGTATGAGTCTATCCGGCAGCGGAATAATAACATCAATGAGTCCGAACGAACGGATTGCTTGTATACCCATTTCGGTAGCTGCGTATGTACGGTCGGTTGAGTCCGTTGTAATATCTGTTGCACCTGTATACTTGAAGTCTGGGTAGAAATGCAGCAGTCCGTGATAGAACTTACCGTTCAGCGATCCGTCGGGCATGATCGTCATAGAATATACACAGCCTTTGCCGAGATCGCTTACATAAAGACGCCATCTGTCGGATGATATTGTCAGAGCGGTGATGCGATCAAATCCGTCAGCCGCGAGCTTCTTCTCTCCGTTGGGAGTGACGAAGAAGATCTTTCCGCCGTCCGCTGTATATTCGCCTTCTGCGGTAAATTTTCCGGAAGAGACCGCACGCGCTTTTTCGGGGAACGGGCAGCTGCATTCTTCCCAAGGCATATCGAGCGAGATCAGCTTTTCAGCTCTGCATGAGAGTTTCTTGGCTGAAACAGGCTCTCTGTCCCAGTTTTTCCACAGGAATCTGAATTTTGTGATAATGGTTTCAACATCGCCGTATCTGCTGCAGTGTCCTTCGCCCGGATGGTATAACGCAAGCATATCGTAACCGGCATATCTGAGCGCTCTTTCGATCTCATCAGCGGCACAGAATGATGATCCGAAATATTCGTTCGGCTCGTCTTCGGAGTAGTCTGTGGCAACTCTGATCGGCTTTGTCTCGAATTTTCGCACAAGATCAGGAAGATCTCTTCCCTTGCCCATTGCGAGGAAGCTCGGACTGCTCATCTGAACTCTGCGGAAATAGTCGTTTCTGAACCACGCAGCGTTCCAAGAAGCGATTCCGCCTGAAGATCCGCCGCTGATCATGTGCATATCAGCATTCGGCGAGATCTTAAGACTATGCTCAGTGATAAGATTCGGTATGATTTCGTTTACAAGAAAATCGGGATATTCAGATGTGAATAGGTCGTAATTGAGAAGCCGTACGCCGCGATTATATCCACCGTCAACAGTCGAGTGCAGTGTGCCGGAAACGATGCCGATCACAATGAAGGCAGGCGCTTCACCGTTTTCCGCTAAAGTCTGCATCGCAAATGCTTCAGCTTTGTTGAGACCGTCACACTCTACAAGAAGAGCACACTCATCACACCCCTCAGCGATATAGGGTATGAAAATACTGTATTCGAAAACAACACCGCGAAAATAGTTCTGTGCCGTGTATTTTCCGCTGATGGTTTGACCTTTAAGGGTTATATCCATTTTATGCCCCCTGTTGGTTTATTTCTTGAAATCATTATATCACACCAAAAACATACTTGTCAATATTTAGTGAATCATAAATAAATCCGATATTTCTTGCGTACGGAGTGCGTATATGATATAATAATGTAAGAATAAAATCAGCGCGAGGTAACACAATGAGCATATCATACACCGAAAAATACCCGGCATTCGGGAAAAACATTTTCCGTTTCACAAACGAAAACAGCGTTCTGCATGAGCGTGATCTCGGTATTGCTGGAAAGAGAGTATCAGTCATGACTCCCGAAAACAGGGCGGCGTACATCGGCGGAATACAGAACTGCCCGTGGTGCGGATCGGGATTTTCGCTTGAAATACGGATCGACGGCGAGCGCATACCGGGACGTGAGTGGATCTGGCTGCCGAACGGGATCATAAGACGCGGCAGAATCGGCGGATGGGAAGCTGAAACATTGACGGTGATTCCGCCCGAGGGGGACGCCGCAGTAATGAAGATAAGATTCGCCAACCGCACGGGTCACGATTCCGCAGCTCCGGTTCAGTTTATCATGAGAGGATCGGTGCGGCGCGAGACAAGCTGGAGATTTCCGATACCTGATAAAGGCGAGCCTCATTTTGCGTGTGTGAGTGCGGCGGACTCCGTTCTGTATGCGATCGGCTGTTCAAATGATGTCGGCGGATGTAAGTATCCGGCGGATGCGGCAGGCATTGCTGTGACAACATCGCTTGACGGAATGAAACTGTTCCCGCAGGCGGATATCTGGGAATGCGAAAAGTTTATCCCCGACGGCGGCGAGCTTGAGTTTTATGTCTCGCTTCATCTGAACAGGCATGATACAGTCACAGGATACGCTGATGATGTCCGCGGACATTGGGAGGAGTACATCGGGGCTGCATTTGACTGGCTTGAGGAGGAGACCGAGCGAATTTACTCAAAACTGCCGGTGTTCTCGTCCGATAATCCGTCGCTCGACAAGCTGTATCACCGCTCACTCGTGACATATTCGCTGAACCGTTGGGAAAACAGCGAGCTGGTAACAAGTCCGTTCTACACCACGGGAAGTCTCAACGGCGGATGTATGTGTTCGTATCTGTGGGATTACGGCGGAGGACTTATGCTGCATCCGCTTGTCGACCGTGAAACAAACGCAGATATGATCAGACGCTATCTCCACGCCGATCTGTGCACATCATACGCTATCACACCGCTTGACGGATCTCCCACAGGACCGTGGTACCATATAAATCATGAAAAAATCATTCAGATGATATACTACTACGTTCTGCATACGGGGGATACGGATTTTCTGCGCGAAGAAGTTGACGGACGCACGATTGCCGACTGGGCGAGATTCCATGCGTATGTGCGTGACGATATCTCGAAGCCGGTTGAGCTGATAGACTACGGCAAGGACGGCGAGTCGCATCTCGAGCTCAGGAGAGACTACGTCTATCAGGGAGTAATGCCGGATCTCAACGCAAGACGGTATATGAACTACAAGCTCGCATACGAGATTACAAAAATGAATGGCAGTCCGGATGATCTTCTGATGGAACGCGCCGAGGCATTGAAACCGCTTATGAAAACCATGTGGAACGAAGACAAAGGCTGGTACGAATATATCTGGGAGGGAAAGCGTGACATCAGATGGACGGTTCAGATGTTCAAATTCCTCTCAAGTCCGGTGATTGACGACACGATCCGCGAAAAACTGATCTCGCACCTGAACGACAAAGAGTTCCTGTCGAAATTCGGTCTGCACAGTATGTCAAAACTCGATCCGGCGTACGATCAGATAGATATAGACAACGGCGGCGGTGGAATCTGCACACTGTTCACCATGCAGATCGCCTGTCAGCTTTACGAGCTGGGGTACGATGAGCTTGCATCCGATATCTTAAGCCGTGTACTGTGGTGGGGTGAGAGACTGCCGTATATGGGTGACTCCTGCGCTGCAAATATGCTTGAGGACAGGGAAGATACTCCGCTGCAGGCAGACATCAGCTCAGTCTCATGCGCGCAGATGATACTCTTCAAGCTGTGCGGAATCTCTGTATCGCCCGACGGAAGCATAAGAATCAAGCCGTCGAAGATCCGTCCTGCGGAAAACATCCGTGTCGAAAACTTTACTCTGCGCGGCAGAACATTCACGCTCTCGATCGCCGGGGATGAGTTTGAGGTGATAACAGCAGACTCGGCAAAGCACTCAGCAATCGGCGGAGAAATCGTTATCTGAGAAACTCCGAAAAATTTTCGAAAAAACTCTGAAAAAAGTTTAACCGAATCGTTCTTTTTACACTATATGGGCAGAAGCTTCTAAAAAAGAAAAAGAGGACGGAAAATGGACAGGCAGGAACTCAACGATAAAATAACAGCGGTATCGAAGACGATCTTCTTGTACTGCATGGCACGGACACCGAACCGTGAGACAGCGGAGGATCTTTCGCAGGAGATAATCTGTGAGCTGATCAGATCCGCGGACAACATCCGTGACGAGCGCGCGTTCTACGGATTCATGTGGTCGCTTGCCGGGAATATTTACTGTCAGTGGTACAGAAGAAAACTCGGTACAACTGAGGGCGAGCTGAGTGACAGCATTCTCGCGGAAGAAGATGTCTTCACCGACTGCGGCGAGGAAGCTGAACGCAGAGAAAATGATCTCTATCTGCTCAGACGGGAACTTTCTCTTCTGTCAGCGAAATACCGCCGCGCGACCGTGATGTATTATATTGAAGAAAAATCCTGCCGTGAAATTTCCGAATCCTTGAATGTCAGCGAGAGCATGGTGAAATATCTGCTCTTCAAATCAAGAAAGATTCTGAAAGAAGGTATGTGTATGGAAAGAAGACTTCAGCGAATACGATCTCGAAGCGGCTGCGGACATGGTGAGGATGGGATATGTCGTGAAGAAAGACGGCAAATTCCGCTCCACAATGCCTGTTTATACCGCAGAACAGTACGAAGCGGTCAGCGCGATGGCGAAAGAATTTGTCGAATGCGAGCTTGATGCAGTAATCCGTGAGCTTGACGTATCCGCCTGCCGAATCCTCGGTGAGCATACCCCGAAGCATCTGCAGAATCAGGTGTGCGGAATTGCGAAGACGAACAAATTTGTTCACGCCGTATCATATCCCGCGCTCAGAATGGTTGAAAAGGGATATCTCAGCACGGCGTGGAAAGCCGACGAGATGCCGACAACATTTGTAATTCTCGCGGAATAATCGAATAAAACAACGAAACCTCCGTTTGTATCCAATAGCAGATACGGCGGAGGTTTTTGTGTGCAGGGGAAAATTATGATAAAAATTATAGGCACCGATACAATCGATGTACCGGCGCCTATTCGGGATTTAATTTGTTCTGAGAATTGCTTGAGTGATTATTGAATTAACCAAGAATACCGTTCTTGAGAGCCCAGCCGAGTGCGGGATCGCAGAAGGAACGAGGATCCTTGAGTTCGAGACCGTACTTGTGAGCTGTGTTTTCGGGTTCTTCAGCGTCGCTGTATTCAGCGATAGCCTTAACCTGATCTGCGGAGAGAGCAGACTTGAATACTACGATATCGTCATAGTCAACGTTGAAGCTGCAGTCACCGTTGTATTCGCCTGTGCCGTCTTCACCGATGTTGAATACCCAGCCCTTAGTTGTGGGATCCCACTGACCGATCTTGGCAGCATATTCGTATGTACCAACTTCACCATACTGCTTACCGTTGAGGTAGTATGTGTATGTGCCGGCTTCAGCGTCTACAACGAGAGTCATGTGTACCCATTCACCGGAACCTGCGTAATCGTAGTATGTGTCAACTCTTGTAGCTCCGCCGCTGTCGGAAGAAGCATTGAATCTGAGGTCACTTCCGCGAACGGAGAGGAGCCAACCTGTGTTCTTACCGTTTTCCCAGCTCTTGTTACCGAAGAGAACGGGGTCAGATGTGGGTCTGTTGTTGATCTTTACCCAAGAAGCGAATGTGAAGGAAGATGTACCGAACTTCATTTCGGGGATGGAAATGTAGTTGCCGCCGTCCTTTGTGTTAGCAGCGTATTCGCCGTTAGCACCTTCAACGAGGTCAACATTACCAACTGTGAGAACTTCGTACTTGCCGTTAGCGTCCTTGATTTCGCCGCCTTCAAATGTGATTCTGAGGTCAGCTGTGTTAAGGAATGCTTCCACGGGATCGATTTCTTCGGGTTCACCGTAGTTGGAGATAGCGCGAACTTCCTTTTCGGAGAGAGCAGACTTGAAGATTGCTACTTCGTCGAAGTCAACGTTGAAGTTGCAGTCGTCATTGTATGTACCTGTGCCGTCTTCACCGATGTTGAAAGCGAGCTTGGGGTTGTTTGTGGACCACATACCGATCTTATCCTTGTAAGAATAGGAGGTTGTGCCCTGGAGTCTGCCGTCGTAATAGATGGAGTATTCACCTGCTTCAGCGTCAACAACGATAGCAACGTGTACCCATTCACCGCGCTTGGAGTAGGAATAGCTAGCGTCTGTTCTTGTTGTGCCGTCAGAGTCGGAACAAGCGTTGAGCTTCATATCGCTGCCGCGGAGGGAGAGAAGCCAACCAACATTCTTACCGCTGCTCCAGCTCTTGTTACCGAAGAGAACGGGGTCAGATGTCTGGGAGATGGGCTTGATCCATGCTGTAACTGTGAAAGAATCATTACCGAACTTCATTTCGGGGATGGAAATGTGGTTCTTGTCGCCAATAGTCTTGGCAGCCTTGCCGATAACGCCGTCAACGAGAGTTGTGTCACCTACGGAAACTACTTCATAGTTACCGTTCACGTCAACGATGCCATCATCAAAATTGATGTAGCAGTCAGCTTTAGCGAGGAGAGCTGCTACGTCTACATTGTGTACTGCTGCTGTGGGAAGGCAGAGAGAAGCTGCGATCATGATAACAGCGAGTACCAGAGATAACTTTTTCATAAAAAGCCTCCAGATATTGATAATTGGTGTTGAACACAGAATTAAATTAACTCCCGAAATTAAATTAATATCCATGTTAGTAACATTATACCTTAAATGGATGAAAAAAGCAATAAGTTCTAACAAATAATTATGAAAAACGGAATAATTTCCTCAAATTTTTTTGATTACTCTGCAATTTTTGGGCGGTTTGTCTGTGGCATCAGCCAACGCTCCCATTATTTCTCGCCGCTGAGACGCTTGCCCATGATTGCGACATATGCAGCGATTCCTATGATCAGAATGAACTGAACCATGTTGAGGTATTGGTAATTTGTGAAGAGCAGACCGAAAAGTGTGAAATCAGCGCCGTATGTGGCATTCATGAATATTGTTCCGCAGACAGTTCCGAGGAATGAAGCTATGGTCGAACACAATGAGTAAAAACTGAGATATGCTGTTCTGTTTGTCTCAGGCATATTCATGTAAGTTATTGTGGAGAACATGATGTTGATGCAGGGATTGAACAGATAGCAGATCAGAAGTACCACAATATACATCCACTCGGTTGATGATGTTACAAGGAAGTTTCCTACATAGGCAAACGAATATCCCGCTATCGCGATTGCAAGCATATTGTACCACTTGTGGCGTCTGAGAAGCTGAGCCCATACGGGTGTCATGATGATAATAATGGGTGTGCTGACAATGCCGCTGAGCGAGAGGTATGTATATGACATATCAACTATGTCAAGGAGATAGATCTCGAAATATTTTCCGATAAGGGCGCAGGCAAATGTCCAGATGATCTGAATCGAGATTGTCATCATGAACATTTTGTTGCCGGCAGGGGAGAGGAGAAGACGCAGACCGCGGTTGTTTTTTGCATTTGTGTCGGATTCGTACGGATATTCCTTGATCTTTGAAAATGAGAACAGTTCAAGAGCCGCGCCTGCCATTGCGATTAAGCGGAGAATCAGAAGCGCGGTCACAGTAGGCGAAATGCTTCCGACAGATACACTGTGCAGATCCATTGTGTCAACGAAACGTGCGGCTACGAATGCGGATACGAGATTGAGAATTGTTCCGCCGAGATTGGAGATCGTGAAATAGTTGGATCTTTTCTCCTCGGGAAGACTCTGCATATGCCATATTGAGTATCCCGGAGCGCAGAGAGCAGAAATGGAATTCACAAGAATAATTGTGATAAGCATCGCGGCGAACAGATATATTTTGTCTGCCGGGATGATCGGAATAAGCCCGATTGCCGCAATATTGAGAAAATGATATACGAAGCGCATTATCATCAGGAATGTCTTGCGTTTTTTCATTCTTTCGAGAAGAAGAGGCGCAACAAACTGAAGAAATCCGCAGAGCGTGGTTGCCATGTTGATGTAGCTGATGTAAATGTCGTCAGCACCCATAGCGAGCAGAAGTCCTGTGAAGTAGTTTCCGGTTATGAGACAGTTTACGAAAGTTGTCATATAACCGCCGATGAGCATTCCGCGCCGACCGGTTACTCTCCCGTCATCGTTGTCGCGCAGTACTTCCGTAACAATTGAAAAAAAGTCGGATATCCGATGTTTTAAGGTAAAGGAAGGCGTACTTCTTCGCATATTTTTCCCCCGTAAGATGTCATATTTCCGCCTATATTTTACATCCAAATTCAGACTGTGTCAAGATGTGATAATTGACATAAATATCTGAGGCCGTATTTACAGTTATGTAATTTGTTACACATACGGAATTTTCTTTTTTGAAATAAGACGAATAATATCATCCGAAAAAGCGCATAACTGTATTGTCTGAAAAGTTTTCTGAAAAATCTCCGCATTGCAGAGAGAAAGGTATGGTCAAAATTATGATGCAGAAAATCCAGCGGTTCGGGGGCGCGATGTTCACTCCTGTCTTGCTGTTCGCTTTCGCCGGAATCACGGTCGGTATCTCAAGCCTCTTTATGAATCAGGATATCATGGGATCGCTTGCTTCAGCCGACAGTATGTGGTATAAGGTGTGGAATGTAATTCAGGAGGGCGGATGGACGGTGTTCCGTCAGATACCGCTGATCTTTGTGGTCGGTCTGCCGATCGGACTGGCAAAAAAACAGAACGCGCGCGCCTGCCTCGAAGCTCTCGTGATCTACCTTACTTTCAATTATTTCCTCAGCTCGATTCTGTCATTGTGGGGAGATGCTTTCGGAGTTGACTTCTCACTTCCGGCAGGCGGAGGAAGCGGACTTGCGGATATCGCAGGCATCAAAACACTCGATATGGGTATCATCGGCGCGATAATCGTCTCGTCCGTCACCGTTTATCTGCATAACAGATTCTTCGATACCCCTCTTCCGGAATTCCTCGGTATCTTCAAAGGCTCGACTTTTGTGTATATACTCGGCTTCTTCGCAATGATACCTCTCTCAATCATCGCCGCGTTTGTCTGGCCCAAAGTTCAGCTCGCAATCGTATCACTCCAGTCGTTCCTTGCGTCCTCGGGCGTCATCGGCGTCGGTATCTATTCGTTCCTCAACAGAATCCTCATCCCCACAGGTCTGCATCATTTTATCAATACCCCGTTCGTTTACGATAATGTCGTCGTCGACGGAGGTATAGCTTCGTACTGGATGCTCCATCTCAACGAATTCGCGTCAAGTACAACTCCGCTGATCGAATTGTTCCCGCAGGGCGGATTCGCACTCTACGGTATGACTAAACTGTTCGGATCGGTCGGTATCGCTCTTGCATTCTATAAAACAGCACGGCGCGAAAAAAAGAAAACCGTTGCAGGACTCCTTATCCCGACAACATTGACATCAATCGTCGCAGGTGTCACAGAACCGCTTGAGTTCACTTTCCTGTTCGTGGCACCGTCGCTGTTCGTCGTCCATTCCGTCCTGTCAGCACTTCTGGATGTAACACTGTATCTCCTCGGCGTCACAGGATACTTCACCGGAGGCGCGATCGAGTTTGCCGCAATGAACTGGATTCCACTGTGGAATAATCATTCGTCAACGTATATCGTCCAGTTCGCAGTCGGTATAGCGTTCACGGTGATATACTTCTTCGTGTTCACATTCCTCATAAAACGCTTCGACTTCAAAACTCCAGGACGTGAGATAGAGGGCGAGGAAACAAAACTATACTCAAAAGCGGATTATAAGGAAAAACAAGCGGCTGAAAAAGGCGGAGAACAGGGCGGCGCAGCTCAAATGGCATCAGATTTTCTCGACGCTCTCGGAGGACGTGAAAATATCTCCGAAGTCACAAACTGCGCCACAAGACTCCGTGTCAGCGTGAAGGATGAATCTCTCGTGCAGGACGCATCAGTATTCAAAACCGCCGGAGCCCACGGAGCCGTCATAAAAGGAAAAAGCATCCAGGTCATAGTAGGTCTGAACGTCCCCACAGTACGAGAAGAATTTGAAAAACTGCTGTAAATTATAGTATAGATCAAACTTAATCCAAAACTATATCTCGCAAATGCTCCACGGCGAGGGAAGTTAGGGTCTCGGCGGCCCCTAACTTCCGTATTAACGACTTTCTGAACCCTTGGATAAACTATATTGTAATAAACCTGAGCCCAAACAAAATTGGTAAAGCACCACCCAATAATCCCTCCAGTTTAAAAGTTTTTGCGGAGCTTTTTTCAAAAAGCGACCGTCTCCCCCCAAAAAAAGCAGAAAGGACACACTCCCCACACATGAAACACTACTCAATCACAGTAGCCGGCGGCGGAAGTACGTTTACTCCCGGTATCATGCTTATGCTGCTTGAAAATACGGACAGATTTCCGATTCGATCGGTTAAGTTTTACGATAATGACGAGGAAAGACAGCGGATCGTCGCAGAAGCGTGCGGAATATACCTCAGAGAACATGCGCCGGATATCGAGTTTCTCTATACTACCGACCCCGAAACGGCGTTCACCGATACCGACTTCGTGCTCGCACATATCAGAGTCGGGAAATATGCCATGCGCGAGCTGGACGAAAAGATTCCGCTGAAATACGGCGTAGTCGGACAGGAAACCTGCGGCCCCGGCGGTATGGCTTACGGTATGCGCTCAATCGGCGGAGTGCTTGAGATCCTCGATTATATGGAAAAATATTCGCCCGACGCATGGATGCTCAACTATTCCAACCCAGCCGCAATCGTCGCTGAAGCTACACGCAGACTCAGACCGAATTCGAAAATCCTAAATATCTGCGATATGCCGATCGACCTCGAGGAAAAAATGGCGAAAATGTGCGGTATTACCTCGCGTAAGGAAATGACAGTCTCTTACTACGGACTCAATCACTTCGGGTGGTGGAGCAAAATCTGCGATAAAGACGGACACGACCTCATGCCCAAAATCAGAGAGCATATCGCTGTGAACGGATTCGCTGACGCATTGTCTGAAACCAATCAGCACGTCGACGATAGCTGGCGCGAAACTTTTACCAAAGCAAAAGATGTGTACGCACTCGACCCCGAAACAATCCCCAACACTTACCTCAAATATTACTTCTACCCCGATTACGTCGTCGAGCACTCGAATCCGGAATATACACGCGCAAATGAGGTCATGGCAGGACGCGAGAAAAACGTGTTCGATGCCTGCCGCGATATCATCGATAAAGGTACGAGCAAAGACTGCGCTTTCGAGATTGATGCACACGCGTCGTATATCGTCGATCTCGCCTGCGCTATCGCTAAAAATACACACGAACGGTTCCTGCTCATCGTGCCGAATGAGGGCGCAATCGAGAATTTTGACCGTACCGCAATGGTCGAGATACCCTGCATCGTCGGCGCAAACGGCTACGAAAGAATAGTGCAGGGCGCAATCCCTCAGTTCCAGAAAGGACTCATGGAACAGCAGGTGTCGGCGGAAAAGCTCGTCGTCGAGGCGTGGATCACCGGAAGCTATCAGAAAATGTGGCAGGCGTTCACTTTGTCAAAAATCATACCCAGCGCACGGGTCGCAAAACTGATTCTGGACGATATGATTGAAGCAAACCGCGGATGGTGGCCCGAGCTGAAATGACCGGATAACGCAAGATACGCTATATATAATATAAAATGTAGGAAAGAGAGCGCAGGTGATCTGTGTGGGAATTTTCGGCAAACTGAAAAAATCATCCGAAAAAACTGAATCAAAAGACTCGGCGGATTCGGAAATCATAATACTCTCGCCGGCTGACGGGACTTTCGTACCCATGAAGAAGATCGCGGATGACGTGTTTTCTGAAGGGATACTCGGTTTCTGCTGCGGTATCGAGCCGGTCTCGGGTGAAATATTCTCGCCGGTCGACGGAGTTGTGACTCAAGTCAGCGATACAAACCATGCAATCGGGATCGAATCGGACACAGTGGAGATACTTCTGCATATCGGAATAGATACGGTTGAAATGAACGGCGACGGATTCGAGGTCATGGTGTCGACCGGGGATAACGTCAGACGCGGAGACCGTATAATGAAAGCGGATGTCGGCAGGATCCGTGATGCAGGACACCCGGCAACAGTCGTGACAGTTATCACAAACAGCAGCAAGTTTGACAGTATAGCACCGACCGAGAGCGAAAAGCTGAACGCAGGAGATGTGCTGCTCAGGATTTGCAAGTAAAACAGAGGGGGAGCGTATGATCATTATTCAGGGAAAAGGTGTGTCGGGAGGTATCGCACGCGGTCGGCTGTCGTTTTACCGTCGTTTTACCGGCGATATCCCCCGTGAAGACGGAGAGGGTACGGAGCGTGAAAAAGCAAGATTTGCCGCCGCACAGGAGATATCCGTCACACAGCTTGAAAAACTCGCTGAAAAATGCCGCAGAGAAATCGGCGAGAACGAAGCGCTCCTCTTTGAAACCCATGCAATGCTTGCCCGTGACGATGACTTTGTTTCAGGTGTTCACGAAGCAATCGAGCTTGACGGGTGCCGCGCGGAATATGCAGTCCACCTCGCAGGAGAGCGTTTTGCCGAAATTTTTGCCGCAATGGACGACGGATATATGAACGAACGTGCGGCTGATGTGCGGGATGTCACAAGACGGATCATCGAAAACCTCAGCGCAGAACCTGAATCACCGTACAGCGCAGATGCCGCGGATTCCGGAGACGGCGTCATAATAGCTGCCGATGACCTCGCACCGTCGGAAACCGTTCAGTTTGATAAATCAAAAATCCTCGGATTTGTCACACGGTACGGTTCGGTAAGCAGCCATACGGCAATCCTCGCAAGAACAATGGGTATTCCTGCCGTGTGCGGTACGGGAGACTGTTTGAAAGATGAGTATGACGGACACTTTGTCTACATCGACGGCGAGTGCGGTCAGATAACCCTCGATCCCGATGAAAATGAGCTTGCGGCGCTTGAAAGCAAATACGAAAAACAGCGCGAGAATGATGAACACCTGCGTTCCATGATCGGGCTGGAAGACGTAACCCTCGACGGACGGCGGATGAAGATATACTGCAATATCGGATCGACTGATGACCTGCCTGCCGTGAGAGCAAATGACGGACAGGGAATCGGCCTGTTCAGATCGGAATTTCTCTACCTCGCCGCTGATGATTACCCGAGCGAAGAGGAACAGTTTGAAGCATATAAAACCGCCGCCGCAATGATGAACGGAAAACGTGTGATTATACGAACCCTCGATATAGGCGCTGATAAGCAGGCGGAATACTTTCATTTAAATAAGGAAGAAAATCCCGCTATGGGTATGCGCGCCGTGAGAATCTGCCTCAACAGACCGGATGTGTTCCGTACCCAGCTCAGAGCATTGTACCGCGCATCGGCTTACGGAAAGGTCGCGATCATGTTTCCGATGATTACATCCGTGTGGGAAGTCAAAGAGTGCAGACGTGCCTGCGTGAGCGTGATGCAGGAGCTGAGGGAAGAGGGTGTGCCGTTCGATCTGGATGTCGAGATCGGGATAATGATCGAAACACCGGCATCTGTGCTGATCGCGGAAGAGCTTGCCGAACTCGTTGATTTCTTCTCGGTGGGAACAAATGACCTGACCCAGTATACACTCGCGTGCGACAGACAGACGGGGGACCTCGGGAAGTTCTTTGATCCGTATCACCCGGCAGTGCTGAGAGCGTTGAAAATGGCAGCCGACGCCGCACATAAGAAAGGGATCTGGATCGGTATATGCGGTGAATTGGGCGCGGACCTGACATTGCTGCCGACGTTTCTCGCGATCGGGATAGATGAGCTGAGCGTGCCACCGTCGGCTGTACTTCCGCTCAGAGCCGCACTCAGAAGCAGTATCGCCAAAACGTGCGAACTGGATCTGCTGGAAACATGAAACTTAAGCCAAACTAACGCCAACAAAAAAGTTTTGATAAAACTTTTTCAAAAGTTTGTAGGGATCGAAGGGACAAAGTCCCTCGTGGGTTCTTAGGGCAACGCCCTGAGTCGAGATCCGCAGATCTCGAAACACCCAAGACGTCGTGGGAGTTCCTCTTTTTTGCTTCTTTTTTCCTCCTCGATAAAGGAGAAAAAAGAAGAGACTAACGCTCTGAATACACCCCAAAAAGGCTGATGCATCAAGTGAATCGCTCCCACAATGCGTCAGCCTTTTGCGTTATTCGGTTTTACGGCTCAAACAGCTTGAACGCCGCGGACGACATCACATAAATATCATCGTCCGATTTCACCTTGCCGCGGGATGATACGATGTGCCCGTCATCAAGTCCCGTGATCACAAGGGGCTTGCCGCTGATCAGAACAATTCCGCGCTCGCCTTTTTCGGCAAAGTTCGGCTTTGTGATCACGGCTGTCTCAATCGCCGGTGCTAAGTGCGAGACGGGATAGATCTGCTTCCAGATAATGTCTGCACCGCAGTTGATCTCCGTCCGCTTTCCGGCTTTTTTCAGCGTCTTCTTGATCACATATACCTGCCCGTTGTATTCGAGACGGTACGTTTCGCATTGTTCGTCCTCACCGATCTTTTCCGCATATCTCTCAAAACATTCCGCAAACGTCAGACAGATCTCACCGTCACGCACTTCCATGATTCCGTCGAGTCCGCATCCGAGAACTTCGCACAGTCTCAGCAGGGTCTCTGTTGTTACAGTCTCATTTTTTGACAGCTTCGCAATCGTCCGCGATGATAATCCTGCCAGCTCACCAAGCTCGGTCTTGCCGATTCCTTTGTCGATCAGCGTTTTCCACAGATTGTCGTATGATATGTACATCTCCGTACCTCCTTTCGGTTTGTTCGGTTTTATTATATCATATATTTGCGAAAACGTCAATAAAAATTTACTAAAGTAAATAATAAATCTCCAAAACGACGGAGTGTGAGCAAAAAAACAGGGGGACATTCGTTTGAATATCTCCCGTTATTTTATTGATAAGCCGATTCCTGCTATTCTCAGTCCTTAATCACAGCAGATGCGAGATCGGCAATGGCTTCTTCGGAGAGAGGTGTGAACGGTTCGCGGCAGTCGCCGTATTCGATTCCGTTGAGGCGGAGCAGCATCTTCGATGACGGCATTACTCCGTGGCGGAGGATCTTTTCGATTACTGCGTTCGCCTTTCTCTGCGCGTCAAATGCACCGGCAATGTCACCTGCGCGGAACTTATTGTAGATCGCGAGGATTCTCTCGGGTTGGAAGTTATATGTTGTTCCGATACCGCCGTCAGCTCCTGCCGCAAGACCGGAGAGAAGCATTTCGTCCGATCCGTTGTAGAACACCTTTTCGGGGAAGTAGGAGTGGATTCTCTCAAGCTGGAAGAAATCGGATGATGTGAACTTCATGCCTGCGATGTTGTCGAGAGAGAGGATCTCGCAGAGCTGATCTGTATTAAGGGAAGAGCCTGTGAGCGCAGGGATGTTGTAGATGATTACGGGAAGCGATGTTTCTTCGGCAAGGCGCTTGTAGTAATTCTTCACTTCCTTGAAGCTGTACTTGTAGTAGAGCGGTGTTACGGAAGAGAGCGCGTGTGCTCCGCATTTTTCAGCGTGGCGTGCAAGCTCGAGTGTGCTCTTGGTCGATGTTGTTCCGACGTGCGCGATGATCGAGATACGGTCACCGACGGATTCGACTACTGTTTCCATGAGCTGTTTTCTTTCGTCCTCGGTCATGAGAACCATCTCACCGCTCGAGCCGCCGACGTAAAGTCCGTGCACGCCGCAGTCAGCGAGATGCTTTGTGAACGATGCGATCTTCTCATTGTCGATGCCGTCGTCCGTGAACGCTGTGAGAAGCGCGGGGATGATGCCTTTCAGATTTTCGTATGCCATAGCTTTTTCCTGCCTTTTGTAAGTATTTTTCAATTGAATGTAAGTATATTATAAGTCTGAAAAACGGCTTTGTCAATACGCATTTTCCAAAAAGTCCCCACGGTGCGGATCAGAATGATTTCATGAACTCGATGAACTCCTCGTCTTCGCGGAGGAAGTCGTATCGGCTGTCGTTTTCGAGATCACGGCGTATCAGTCCGGCATTCGTTTCGGTGTAGTTTTTGGTGCTTTTTGATGCATCGGATGTCGCCCGGTTTACGAAAATGCTTGTGTAGTTCTTTTCTTCGGGTTCAAGGTTGTCGAACGCATCCGCATGGAACTTGGCAAGCCTCAGATTTTCAAGTGTTTCATCCCTGTGTCCGAGTTCGGCGTGTCTTATTGCGAGATTGTGATAAATAGAGGAAATCCGGCAGTGGAAGAACAGGTAATTTCCGTCGTAGATCAGCGTGCTCCACAGCTTCAGCGCAGTTTCGAGAGCGAAAATTCTCTCTTCCGGTGTGCTGCCGAGCCATTGAATATTCATTACAAGTGAGTCCATAAATTGAAGATTGTTGTGGTGCTTCTGTTTTGCGGCTTTTTTCATTCCTTCTTCCGTAAAGTAAGCATGTTCAAGAAGCATCTCACGGCTTGTGATCATATTGCCTGCCATCATCGCATATTTTTCGGATTTTTCTTCGTCTGCAATGGGAAGATTTTTGTTTGAATAAGTAAAAGTGAGTGTTTGTATAGAACCTTCTCGGATATCGTTGTCCGTGCAGTCGGAAAGAATCCGTTCGCAGATTCCAACCATTTCTTCTGCGTTTTTTGCAACTTCTTCATCAGGATAACCAATGTGTAACGTTAAGAAAAGCGCGTGTGCAAGTTCGCTGAGACAATTGAAATTTTTAGGATATTTCTTTGAAAACTCGCGCCAGAGTTCAAGATTTTCCCTGACCATGCCTTTGTTTTGGAATTTCAGGGATTTTTCCTGATACTCATTCACTTCCGCATCCTCGTGCGCCTGATCGCGGTCGAACAGCTCGTCTGTCGTTACACCGAAGAAGTTTGCAATCGGCACGATCAGCGTTACATCCGGCAGAGCGATGTTGTTCTCCCATTTCGATACCGACTGAAACGATATTCCGAGGTATTCCGCTAATTTTTCCTGCGTGATGTTGTCTTTTTGTCTGAGTTTTTTTATCTTTTCACCGATAGTCATAGGTTTACCGTCCTTTCGTTATGTTAAATCCGTCGTCCTGCAGCTGCAAGTATATTATAGCAGGTTTTACGCTGTACTACAATAACCGCTTGTACGAGAATCATTCGCCCGTGAAGCGAAAAACAAGGCAATACCGCAAAAAAAGATGCCGCCGCGCTGTGCGATGACATCTTTCTGTTTGATATTGTCTCAGAGTCAGATTTCCGGAACCTGGTGATTCTCTCCGCCTGCGTGAATGTGCGAGTGAAGATCACCTGTTTGCGTTCCGACCAGCGCCTCGAGATACTCCATTGTCTCGTTTTCGTCGTATGTCTGGTAGTGAACGTGAAGCTCGTCACCGTCACCGATCGCGCTGTCTCCGTGTACCGCGTGCTTTTTGTGTACCGAAAGTACCACGCAGGTCGGCGGCCAGAGAATGTCGCGGATCTCTTTGCCGACAACGAACGATCCTTCGCGAACCGTCAGATGCGTGTCAACAATCTGCGCCGTTTTTCCGCTGTGGGATGCCTCGACTTTTGCTTCGATAACCGTGTCGGTGAACGGAACGATTCCGAGTGTCTCAACCACGAGATACGCAATCGTGATGCCGACAGATATCGGTATGATGTTCGAAAGCCCCGAGAGCGCCTCGATTGCAAATGTGATCGCCATGATCGGAGTGTGTGAGCATGAGCTGAGGAATGATGCAATGCCCGTGACTACCATGATGATGTAGTATTCTTCGGGAAGAACACCAAGCGATACGAGTGCCTTGCCGCATACCGCACCGATGATCGCGCCGAACGCCAGTGTGGGAACGAAAAGCCCGCCTGTGATGTCAGCGTTGTTTGCGACAATAAGCAGGATCGCACGCACGCAGAAATATATTATCAGCAGATACCATACGCCGTGACCGTGGATAAGCTCGTCGACGAGATGGTGACCGGACGCAATGCACTCAGCGGAGAAGAACCCGATCAGTGAGACGCATACGAAAATGATGACTGTCTTCAGCGTGAAGGGAAGTGCGGCGAGTTTTACCTTGATGATCTTTCTGACGATTGTGTAAACCTTGGTGAATCCGGCAGCGGCAAATCCGCAGGCAGCACCGACAATAACGGTCACCCAGAGATAGGTCAGGGGAAGAATCGAGTCAATGGTGAATCCGAAAAGGGAATAGCTTACCGCACCGTCCGAGAGGGAACAGAGAAGCTGCATCGTAGCGGAGCTTGCGAGAGTAGTCATCGCCGCCGCCATGAAGATCATCGGTGAAAAACGTCTGTGGGCTTCCTCGAATGCGAAGAAAATACCCGTGAGAGGGGATCCCGTAGCTGCGGCAAATCCGGCAGAAGCACCGCCTGTCATGATGTATCTGTCCCACGCGCGGTTTTTCGGAGCGAAAATGCGAACCGTTCCGCGTCCGATTGCTGTACCAATCTGTATGCTGGGACCTTCGTTACCGAGAGGGATCGCGCAGAAATATGTCAGCATGGACGAGAAGAATACGAAAACAGTGCTCTTGACCCAGTTGAGTGGAGTAAGTCCGCGCAGGATCGCGATCGATGTGGGGATTCCGCCGCCTCTGCAGTCCGGAATGAACTTGAGGGTTACAGCCGAGATCAGACCGATCAGAGCCGCGCCGAGGAGCAGAAACGGAAGAAATTGAGGATTTGAGCGTACATGAGCGTATATGTCAGCCGATGCTCCGATCACCCATGAAGCGGTCAGCTTGAAGAGGAAGATCACGATGCCCGTTAAAATTCCCGCAATGACCGAGAGGATCAGACACGGCAGAAGAATATTTTTGATATAATTGGAACGGTTTTTGCGCATGAAAAAGTCTCCGATGTGGTTATAAAAATGATTACCGCATTATTATACCACATTTTTCGCTTTTATGCAACAGACCGTGCTATACGATTAATGCATAACGTCCCATTCGCCGACATATGGCTTCAGCTTTTCTTCGATCTCGCGGAATCCATCATCATCGCGGATGAAATCGTATGCGTCGGACTTCATGTCGTTCAGAAGAAGCAGGGCATCGTTTTCGGTCTCCGATGTGATGAAGGACTTGCCGCTGCTCTCGTATCCGCGGAGAATGAGTGATGTGTGAGTGATGATGTCCTCGGCGGAGTATTTGATGAACCCGATCGCGTGATCAGCCGCGCAGGAGAGATGTTCGAGAGTCTTTTCACGATCCGCGCGCTTTGCGTAGTATAATGCCTGATCGGAATGAGTGGACGCGAGATCGCAGTGGTAGAATCCGAAATCGCCGTCCTCGAACATTAGTCTGAGGAATGCGATACGCTTGTCGCGGAGTGCGGCTTTGTCGTCGTCCGTGTAGTAAGCCTCGCCGCTGTCATGTTTTCTTCCGCTTTTTGTAATCTCATCCGAAAGATACTCTATGAGATCTAAAATCAGTCTCTTGTCCGCACGGTAGCCTTCATCACCGCTGTATACATGACATCTCAGAAAATCTCTTGAGACTGCCATGTGCGGCATCTTATTTGCAAGCTCAATTGCACGTTCTCGCTTTCCTATACCGGGATAAATTAAACAGAGTGTCTGTATTGCACCGGAGCTCAGACCAACATGAGTGCAGTTTTCACTGATTTTCTCAGCAAGCCGGATGGTTTCTTCCTTATAGCGTTCGCGTTCTTCTTCGCTGAGAGAGCCGTCATACATGAGATAAAATGTGTCAAACATGATACCTGACATGATTTTGTAACTGTCCGGGAACTCACGTAAGCCGTCTGATAAAATTTTGTATGATTCCGAGTGGTATCCGCGTGCAGAGTATGATTCGGCGTTGTCACAGATTTCCGCGATACGCTTTGTCTTTACTTCAAGATTGATTCCGAGAAGCTCGTCGGATGTCACACCAAGGAGATTGCACAGCGGCGCTATGAGGGAGAGGTCGGGAGATGTTTTGTCAAGCTCCCACTGAGAGACTGCGGACACGGATACTCCGAGGTATTCCGCGAGAGTTTCCTGAGTCATGTCTTTCTGACGGCGAAGTTTTTTGATTGTTGTACTGATATTCATATTGTACCTCCATTGGATATAAGAAATATCAGAAGCGCTTCTGTTGATTATATTTTATCATTGTTCCGCACGTATTGCAACGGAGAAATTCTTGAAACAAATTAAAGCAATGCTTGAATTTTTGAATCCGGTATTTCGGACAAAAAACTGCAGTACCCGGAGAGCCGCTCCGTAATACTGCAGTGCATGATATATGCTTGTGAATTACTCCGGCAGAATCAGGTCATCCACGATGCGGCGTATATCCTCGTAATCCGCCTTGGGAAGGAGGTATGTGTGCTGTCCGCCCTCTTCTCTCGTCCAATGGGTAACGTATTCGTCATCCACCGTAATGCGCCCGAATTCGTGATAGTTCCAGTAAACTCCGGGACGTACCGCTTCCAGCATGGCAGTCTGATCCCAGCTGCATCGGCCTGCGCCGTGGTTGTGGATGTCGTATGCCCGTCCGACAGGATCAGACGGCGGTACCTTTGAGGGATAACCGACCATGGTCGTGATATATGACCCCAGCTCGTAGCTTGCAAATACCAGCTCGCCTGTCCATTCATCGCAGGCTGTTTTTGCACTCTTTCCGCTGCCTCTGATGTTGTATTCCCATGTCATCACATGACTCTGAGGATTTCCGCTTTCGTAAAGGAGCATGGGCCATGATTCAAAGAAACGTCCGCCCATGACTACGGTTCTCGCCAGTTTCCGACGTACCAGTTCCTTGCCGGACAGAGGCGATATTTCGTCGGCAGCGCTTGTAATCAGCTTTGCCATGGATGTCAGCGTTCCGGTTACAACCAGAGTGATACTTTCGTCTTCAGCCTCTGCGAGAATTTTCCGCAGAACTGTCAGCGTGTCCGGTACGGATTTGTCTGACATCACGGATTCGGCAGGATAACTGTTCGGGAATTCTTCGCACAGAGCACCCGCATATACACCGCGTCCTTCGCTCCAGCAGTCATAGTTGATTCCGACAGGTACTTCTCTTCCGAAGTATCGGTTGATGGCATCAATACATCCTGCGACATACGGAGTAGCCGCACAGTGCGTAACAGCCAGAAGTTCCGCCTCGCCTCTGTCGCAAAGCCTATGCAGCATGGCAAGTGTTCCTGCGTCGTCGCAGTCACCGCCGATGTCTGTATCGAATATAATTTTTACCGGTTTTCTGTTTTCCATTTGAATAATCTCCATTTCAATTTATAACCCGTTGTCTGAGATCGGTATGAAAAATTTATTCCCCGAGATAATCCGGCGGAGTGATTGAACCTTGGCTGAGCTGACGGATGATCATACGGTATCTCAGTCTGTCCTCTTTGGTAGAACGATTGATCGTTGCAAATGCGCCGTCTGCGGAAGAATCGAGGGTATCTCCGCGTGTGATTTTGTATGTTACGGTTTCGTGCCGTGCGGGATCGCATCCGATATCGCGGTAATATCCGCCGACAGCTCCGATTGCGATCAGCTCATATACAGGCGATGAATCGCACGCACGCCAGATGTTTACGGGTTCGTCGAAATCCCAGCGTACGGAAGGCTCACGGTTTACCTTAATACTATGCGGAACGGGAAGGAGCTCGTGTGCGGGAATTGAGGAGATTTCGTAAACCTCTCCTGCTGTTGTGTCAAACTCGATTCTGTCGCTGTCGATAATCCGAGGAGAGAACCCGTATTTTGCTTTTGCGATGTTTTTATATTTTATGCGGCAGATTCCGCCGGATCGGGAGTGAACCGTGATCTATTCTGCGCAGAGGTTTTTCCATTCAACATCAAAAACAAAGTTTCCGCGTGCGGCAAGCCCTTTGTATGATCCGCTGTTCCATGCGTCGGGAAGGGCAGGAAGCGGACGGATGAATTCTCCGTGACTCTGCAGAAGCATTTCAGCAACGCCGGATGTTCCGCCGAAATTTCCGTCGATTTGGAACGGAGGATGTGCATCCCAAAGATTGTAATAGGTTTTGCTTCCGAGCAGGGAGGAGTAGAGCTTGAGCGCACGGTTGCCGTCACCGGTTCTCGCCCATGCATTCAGTCGGTGTGCAAGTGCCCATCCGGTCGAATCATCGGATCTGAGATTCAGAGAGACCTTGGCGGCATCGAGCCATGCGGGAGTTTCGTCGGAAATATGTGTTCCGGGATAGAGCCATACGAGCTGTGAGATATGACGGTGGCGGTATTCACCGATTTCGCCGTAGAATTTTTCTTCCCTGTATTCCTTGATCTGCCCGCTCCATCCGATCTGTACGGGATCATATCGGTCAAGCTGTTCTCTGATTTGCTTTACGAGAGCGATATCTTCAGCCGGGAGCGTGTTTTCGCCGAGGATTTCTACACATTTCAGAAAATCAAGAGCATTTTCATATATCATCTGCTGATCGAACGCGCATCCGACTGTGGCATAATATGGGAGAATGCAGTCCCGCCCGGGTGCGAACTCTTGCTCGGGAGAGGCTGATGTAGGAACAAGCCGCAGTCCGTCAAAATCAGCGGTGCATTTCATCATGAACCGTGCACAATCCCGGATTGACGGATAGACTTTTTTAAGAAGGAGCTGTTTGTTCTGCGTGAAAGTATAGGCTTCCCAGATCATTTTGGCTGTAAATGCACCTGTTCCGGGACCTGAATGAGAAGCGCCGGGATTCATTCCATAGATTTCATAAGGTGTTGTTGAACCGCCGAATGCCCATCCGCATCCCCCGGGCGCAGGATCGTAGTTCTCGGGGAGTGCAGCTTTTATATAATTTGAGGCAACTTTATTCGCCTGCTCACGTCCGCTGATATTATAATCGAGGTACGCATCAAATGTTTCGCCGATGTTTGTGATAAACGCAGGCCAGTAGTTCATCTGTACATTGATGTTGTGGAAATATGTTCCGCCCCACGGAGCTGTATCATAACAGTTCCATACACCCTGGAGATTTGCAGGCAGACATCCTGGGCGCGATGAGGAAATGAGAAGATAACGTCCGTACTGGAAATACAGCACTTCAAGATAGCGGAAATGCTCTTTGTGATAATTTTCAACTATTTTGTCAGTCATCATATCCGGCACAGTACAGTCGTCAAACTCAAGTGAAACACGGTCAAAGAGGGATTTGTAGTCGGATATATGACGCTCTTTCAGTTCATCATAGCTGTGTGATGCCGCGTTTTCAATCATCTCAGAGACTTTTTCGTGCGGATTAAAATCGCGAAGTTTGAGATGTTTGGAGCTTTCGGTGAAAACGGACGGTCTGAGCTCATAGTTTGTAGCTCCGCAGAAGATGAATTCGGTTGTCTGTGCATCCTCAACGGTGAGAAACGTGCCGTCTGTTGATATTTTTCCGTTGGTTCTGACTTTGAGCTGACCTTCAAAACGGATATTGTAAGGCTGCATTGTGCCGCGGAATGTTACAGTATCCCCATGAACAGAAACCTGTCCGCGCTTCTCGATTCCGCTCTCTTCCGTCAGATGCGCGATCTTCATATCAAAAACAAGCGAGGTTTTCTAGGTGGATGTGATTTTTCCGACAATCGCACGGTCAGGATATGACGCAAAGTATTCGCGTTCGATGTGACATGATCCGCAGTCGTACCGCACATATGCAGCGGCACGTGAAATATCGAGTCCTCTTTCGTAGCATGATCCCTAAATTTCTGCGTGCGGAAAACGGATGTACAGATTGGAGAAACTGTTCAGTCCTTTCGGCGTGAGCATGGAGTTTTCGCTGATCTGTATTCTTTCGTATTCGATGCCGCCGAAGATATTGCCGCCGAGATGTGAGCAGCCGATCGGTATGGAATATCTTTCCCATCCGTCGTTATTGTCACACGCCATATAATCATATCTGAGTACCAGTTCCATAAGCAGTCTCCTTTTTGGGAAATTGTATGTTATTATTTTATAACATTATAACATATCGCTGTGCCGAATTCAATATGGAATTGTTCCGATGTGGCAAAAAAATTATTGGTTGACAATCCAATGGTTGTGTGATAAAATAAGTTTGAAAACCAAGTTATCATAAACCAAGGAGATGCAGCTATGATTATTGATTCCATCAGAAACCGCGCAAAATACTACTGCCTCGGAGAAGAGTACAAAGCAGCTCTTGATTTCTGTGCATCCGTTCTCGAAGACGGATTCAAGGAAGGCGATTATCCGCTTCTCGATGGCAAAGTTGTCGTAAAGAACCGCGTTCTCACAACAAAGCCCATTGAAGAATGTAAGTGGGAGTGCCACAGAAAGTTCGTTGACATTCATTTCGTAGCATCC
>CAZPPN010000003.1:0-1783 GCA_964588425.1 uncultured Ruminococcus sp.
GTAGTGTAATTTTATAGGGTACTTAAACTACAAGTCTTTCCTGAATGCCCAGAGCGGTGTTTGAGAGTAGTGTAATTTTATAGGGTACTTAAACCAACGCTTACCTTTCCGTGATTCCGCCTGAGTTTGAGAGTAGTGTAATTTTATAGGGTACTTAAACCATTGTTGCCGGGGTCGGCGGCGTGCATTTGTTTGAGAGTAGTGTAATTTTATAGGGTACTATTTTCACCTAAATCATGGTGCAAGTCTGGTGCAACAGCATTTAGAACGCTGCCAACTTGATGAAACAATATTGTCAAAACTCCCCATTATACCGTTTTTGACAAAGATTATTTCACCCAAACCTTCTTCCGGGTAAACTCCAAGAGATAAGTTTGCCCGATTGGGAATACTTCAAAACGACAAAAAACCTCCGATTCCATACGGTTTCGGGGTTTTTCTTTTGTTTTTTGTCGGATTCAATTCGCATTCTCAATGTATGAAAAATTATTTATCCCCCTCGCAGCCGTATACACTACACAAAAACCGCCCGAATCATGTATCCGAGCGGCTTTTGTGTTATTCAATTATATCTGTCAGGCTTAGCTTATCTTGCTACCTTCACTGCTGCATCTTCAAGGCTGACGAGAAGATCATCAAGCTGACGCGACCATGCCTTTGTACCCTTCTGAATTACGGACGCGATGTCTGCACCGTACTTTTTGACACGTTCTCTGAAGAATGTGTTGAGAGCACCGATATCGTAAACCTGAGCGATGTCTGCGCTTACGTGTTCACGGATGAGGTCGATCATCTGACCGGACTCGGTGTCACGGGAGTACTTGACCTTGAGTGCTCTTTCGTAGTAAACGGGAGCTACTCTCTGGAAGCCTTCGGATGCAATGATTTCAAGAACCGCACCTATCATATCGGGGTCTGCGCAGGTTACGGGAATACCTACGATCTGTACATCGTCGTCAAGTCTTGTGTTGTAGTATTCCTGCTCTTCGTCAAACTTCGGAACGGGAATGATTCTAAAGTCATCTTCAACGTCGCGAAGGGTATCGGAAGCTATGAAGAGCTTGTCTATAAACATCATGGACTGATTCTTGAGGAACATATCCTTAGCTGATGATGTGCTATTAGAGCCTTTGAATACGCCCACATTATTGTTCGCGAGGTTGTAAACCTTTTCAAAGAATGAGTATGTTTTTTCGCTTGCAATGGATATAACGGGTGTGCCTGTATCATCAAGTTCGGAATAGGAGATAAGGCTCGATGCTACAAGTGCGTTTACGTCATCGGTGAATGTCAGACCGAAGCCGTAGGTATCGGTTTCATCAGCAACACCGCCGCCGTCACGGTCAACATATACGCCTTCAGCAAGCTCATACAGCTTGTCGAGAGTCCATTTGCCTTCAAGAACGAGATCGTACATATTGAGGTCGCCGTAATGGTCTTCAAGGATACCGCCGTTGACGTATGTGCAGAACATACTTCCAAGGTAGCTGATCGAGAAGTCACCGATTACGAAGGGCTTATATCCGCCGTAGCTGAATGTGTCGATATAGTCGCCTGCCCAGTATTCGCGGTCAAGGTCGAGATACTTGATATCCGCCATATTGAACACGATACCTTCTGTTGCCATAGGTGTGTCATAGCAAGCCCATCCGCTGGCGATCTGGTACTCGTCAGAGCCGGATGTAACGGAAATTCTGAGGGTGGGATACATTGTGTTGTAGTCCGCTGTGAACTTGTTGACGAGAATAACGCCGAGTCTGTCGTAGAGGACCTGGTTTCTTTC
>CAZPPN010000003.1:1793-10222 GCA_964588425.1 uncultured Ruminococcus sp.
AAAACAGCCGCGCTTACGATATCAGCCGTGTTTTCATCAGCAAAAAACGAGTCCTTAGAGTGTGTGTTGCCGCCGTTTGATGTAACGATAATGTTGACATTCTGATCCTGATACTTGAGTGTTTCAGGTACTGCGTCGAGGATACCGAGCGTTTCGGATTCGGTTTCGGTCACGCTCTGGGAAGGATCTGCTTCATCCGCTTTGCTTTCACTCTCGCTCTCCGAAGTGCCGGAAGCACAGCCTGAGAGAAGAAGAACGCCGGCAAGAATCAGGCTTGATAATTTGTTGAATTTCATAACTACCTCCTTCAGCAAAATAAAATTTGCACTTTTCAAAAATGATTCGTTATGACGAAAATCAACTTGACTTATTGTTATTTATATGATATATTATACAAACAACAGGTTTAATCTGTACTGATTATAACATATAACATCGGATTTGTCATGTAACATATCAACGCTGTTTCGCGTTTTTTTGCACTATTCAACGATTCGTTGTGCGTTTTACAATGATTAGTCAGTTCGAAATAACAGATGGGAGAAAGAATGTATGGAAATTATTTATTTCACCCGCAACCGTATCCACCACATCCAGGATCTGTCCGCAGATCAGCTTTCATATGTTGACGTTACGATTGTTGTAAGTGGCTCGGCGCAGTACACGCTGAACGGCACTCTTGTGGAAGTCCGCGCAGGTGATGCGATCGTGTTTCAGCCGGACGATATACGTCTGCGGCATCCGGGCGGTCTGTGCGAGTATTACAGCTTCAACGTAATATTTGACGAAAACGACAATGTTCCGCGCTTCAACGGTGTTGTTCACGACTGTGTGACACAGGGCATCCGCGATCTTCTCAAGATGTTTGAAGTGACACAAGATTCGCTTTCGCTGTATTCGCAGAACAAGTGCATATGTCATTTCACCGCGATATACCTTTCGATCTATGAGGCGTTTGAAAGCGATAAGCACAATCCGCTGATAATCCGCATCAAGAATACATTGACGAAAACATCGGTCGGCAGATCAGCTCATCTGAGATCAGCAGCCTTGTATTTCTCTCGCCGAACTACTGCAACTCGATTTTCAAGAAACACACGGAACGACTCTGATGGAGTACGTGATAATCCGCAAGATGACGACAGCGAAGCAGCTTCTGATATCGACGGATATGCCGCTCACCGCCGTCGCCGAAGCCGTAGGATACGACAATTACAGCTATTTCTCGAAAATTTTCAAAAAAGTAACCGGCTACTCCACTGTCCGCTTCCGCAAAAAGAGCGCATTTGATATAAACTCACAGAAAAAATGATATGACAAATAAAACTGACGCAAGCATAAAAGTTTTGCTCGAGTTTTTTCAAAAGTCGAATCAAAATTTTACGCTTGCGTCAGTCCTTTTTTTATCAATGCACCTCAACCACGACAACCTCGGGTCTGTTGAACACGCGAGGATATTCGTTTCTCATCAGTCCGCGGCTCACGATCAGCACAGCATTGCCGAGATCATAGCTGCCGCCTGCGTATTCCGGAAGCCAGCCCTGATTCGGAGCATACAGTCCGTTGATCAAAACCGGTACTCTCACCTGTCCGCCGTGCGCGTGGCCCGACAATGTCAGCTCAAATCCGCAATCAGCGTAGGTTTCAGCGTACTCCGGTCGGTGCGACAGCAGGATATCAAAAAACTCACCCTCAGCATCAGCCGACTCAAGCTCCGCTTCAAACTCAGATTTATCCTCATAGAACAGCGGATCGTCGATACCGTACAGCCGTATCCCGTCGCCGAGATAAACCGATCCGCAGCCTGTGAGCACAGTAACACCGTATTCTTCGAACAGAGATTTGATGTCATCGGTATATTCTACCCATCTCTCGTGGTTTCCCGTAACGTAGTAGGTCTCGTACTCCTGCGCAATCCTTTCGAGAAGCTGTGCAGTACCCACGAAATCGCGCTTGTCATCACCTATGTCCCCGATCAGAAACACAGCTTCTGGTGAATATTCGCCGATCACATCAACCAGCTCACTCTGCCACTCTCCGTACACCGTAGAATGAAGATCGGTCAGCACGACATACGTGTGTTTCTCGCTGACGAAATCCGACTCAACGGTGTACTTCCGCAAGGCAAGGCTTTCGTCAAGTGCGATCCTCACAATCAACAGAAGCACAGCAACGGTCAGCAGAAACACACCGCAGCCGCGCTTTTTTCTTTTAGGTTTATTCTCCATACTTTTCCTTTATAATATCAGCTCTGCAATAAATGATATACTCAATACTGCGGAATAATTCACACAAGTCCGTATTTGCGTTGTCAGTTGTAAATTATACCACAAATACTGCGTCTTTACAATACCCCCCGCTGTGATCGAGAACGAGAGCATGACGGTATTCTATCAGTCGTCGACTGTTCATCGCTGAGATACCGCACCGTGATTGAGCTGAGATATTGATTTTCCCGTGTTTTTATGATATACTCTATCAAAAGACACGATAAGGAAGCATCATGGCAAATCACCGCAAAGCATATCTTGAAATAACAAATCTGTGCAATCTGAACTGCGCGTTCTGCCCCGGTACAACGAGAAAAGGCGCGCATCTCGGTATTGAGGAGTTCACCAATCTCGCATCCCGACTGACACCGTGGGCTGAGTTTCTCTATTATCACCTCATGGGAGAGCCGACCGCACATCCTCTCCTGCCTGAGTTCATGGATATCGCCACGGGTCTCGGATTCAAGTCGATCATCACGACAAACGGCACGCTTCTTCCGCTGAAAGGAGACGGGATCATATCCGCTCATCCTCACAAGGTGAACATTTCGCTCCATGCGTTTGAAGCAAATACGACTGTTTCGGACAACGGAACGATCCGCAGTATGTCATTTGACGAATACATCGGCGGATGTCTGTCGTTTGCTGAAAAAGCGGCGGAGAGCGGAATATTCGCGGTGCTTCGTCTGTGGAATCTTGACGGACGTGCGGACGGTGCGCTTCACGAAAAAAACGAGCAGATACTCTCGCTGATGCATGAGGTGTTCCCCGAGGAGTGGCAGAAAACACGCTCCGGATACAGGCTCAGATCTCATGTTTTCCTCGAATGGGGTGAGAAATTCGACTGGCCCGATCCGTGCGGCGAGATCTTATCCGAGGACGGATTCTGCTACGGTCTCAGAGATCAGATCGGCGTGCTGTGCGACGGAACTGTTGTACCCTGCTGTCTTGACCGAAACGGAGACATCGCGCTCGGAAATCTGTTCACTCAGCCGCTTGACGAGATACTTGAGTCCCCGCGTGCACGTTCGATTTATGACGGATTCACAAAACACAAATGTACCGAGGATCTGTGCAGACGGTGCATGAGAGCCGGGTATTACCGGTAAGATTCAATAAAACCAAATGCTGATACAATTCAGGGGTTCTTCCGTGATCTGTATCAGCTTTTTGTTATAATAAAAAGTATCACATTTTCATCTGTAATTGCATTTTGCAAAAAAGTATGCTATACTGTATCTGACAAAAAATCTCATTTTCTCAAAGGAGAATTTACCATGACAAATCCGGAAGACATCTGCCTTGACGCTTATACCGAGGAAGATCTTGAACGGTTCAAGTCACTCGCGGCATCGGGCATTCTCACCCTTTTTATATACAACAAAAACCGATTTTTCGACGGATGCAGCGCACAGATCGACGGTGACAACTACAAAGTCAGAACGGAACTGCGCTCGGGTATCTCGTTTGCTCCAGCGTCCGTGTTCGGCGTGTTCGACGGATGCACAGTCAGCGGAAACTCAATCAGCATCAGCGGAAATACGCTCGTATTCTCGGCAGACAGTACCGAATGTACCGTAAACGGAGAGGCTCAGCATTTCACCGCGGCGCCGTTTGAGCTTTACGGACACGTGTATCTTCCCGTGATCGAAGCGGCACAGGCACTCGGTCTCGCAGGTTCATCCTACTACGACGGACGTCTCTCTCTGCTCGGCGAAAAAAATGCAGTCGCCGCACTTGATTCCGCAATCGCAGAAAATCCCACGCTCGTTTATGCCGCAGCCGACGCTGTAATCGGAAAATACGATGCATACAAGTTCACGCACGAAGATTTTGTGATCGCGAAGGACAACTGGAGAAAATATCTCGTCGGTACACCCGATACGATAGACACAAGCGATCCCATTATGATGGAGAAAGTCAACGCCGCGGCAGACAGCGCGAGAAATGTCATGAAATCCATGAACCGCGATAAAGATGCCCCCATCCTCTGGGGAAGTCAGCCGCCGTCGGTTTCCGATGATCTTATGATACAGTACGATCACATCCGCGTGCTCGCTGTCGCATGGGGTACTTACGGAACCGATCTGTACCACAATAAAGAACTTGCCGACGATATCCTCTATGCATTCAAGTGGATGTACGAGAATATGTACGGCGAGGCTGAGATCGAAGAACGCGGCTGGAGAAGCATGACTGCGTTCAACTGGTGGCACTGGTATGTCGGCGCGCCCGAATCGATGATGGATGCTATGCTGATCACGGAAGAGCTGTTCACGGACGAGCAGAAGAGAACATACCTCAAGGCATTCAAGCATCTTTTGGACACGACACGCCAGCTCAACACGCAGGATCAGTGCTCCGGCAGAATGTCTGTCGGAACAAAATGCGCTCTCCTGCTCGAAGATCCTAAGAGACTCACAATTTCCGCGAACGACTACCACATCATGCTTGAAGTAAAACTCGCAGGCCCCGGTACTCACACCGACTACTGCAACTATCAGCACGGCATGCCATACAACATGGTTTACGGAAAGTCAAATCTCCACCGTGTACTCAAAGTAGGAGCAATCCTCGCAGGCACTCCGCTTGAGTTCTCCAGCCGGAGATACTACAATCAGTATAAATTATTCAAATATATGTTCGAAGCTTGTATGTTCCGCGGAAGAGGTTTCTCGGCATTCCTCGGCAGAGGAGCAGCAGGTGACACCGGAATCGGCACAGGAATGGAAGTCATCCACTGGCTCTTCCCCATGATCGGCAACTACGGCGCTGAAGAGGATTTTGCAATCAAGCATTTCATCAAATATAGCCTCACAGCCGCCGGTTATACCGAAAACATGAAGCGAAGCTGTCTCATATCCGACTACTCCACGCTTATTGACATCTTGAATGACGATTCAATCCCCGCAGAAGCAGATCACGACTACGCATATGCATGGTTCTCCGCAGACCGCGCCGTTCGTCAGACAAAAGACTACGCGCTCACCGTTGCAATGCCGTCTTACCGTCATCCGAGCTACGAGTGCATCAACCGCAACAATCCGACAGGCTGGTACACAGGTGACGGTGCGCTCCTGCTTCACACAAAGAACGATCCCATAGAATTCGATGCGGCGCATTTTATCATGAACACCCGCCTTGCTCACAGAATCCCGGGAACAACTGTCGACTCGCGTGAACGTCAGGCTGTATCGATTTCCGAAGGCTGGATTCCCACCGACGAGATCGTAGGATGCATGGATTTCGGCGGAAGATACGTCACGGCAGGCATGGACTACACATCCTATAACATGGCGGAAGCTGAGAACAAGATCGACACAGGCTACGGCGGCGGAAATCCGAAATTCCCGAACGATCTCAAGGCGAAAAAGGCTTACTTCATGTTCGATGACGAATGCGTATGCCTCGGTGCAGGTATCACTTCCACCACGGGTACGGATATCAACACAATAGTTGAACACAGACGTCTTTTGAACAACGAATCCGTCTCCGGCATGGAAACCGCAATCACAGTGAACGGAAAGGCTCTGCCCGACGGAGAATTCAGCGAAATATTCACCGATCCCTCATACATCAATGTGGACGGATACGCAGGATTTGTATTTGCCGACGGTGCGGAAGTTTCGGCAAGCAGATATTCAGCCGCTGTCAACAAAGACTACCTTGACGGATTTGAAATCCGGTTCAGCAGCGATTCGTTCGTGTCGAAGCCGTTTATCGAGATCATGATTAACCACGGCAAGAATCCGAACGGTGACACATACGCCTACGCGCTGCTTCCCGGTGCGGATGACGAAAAACTCGCGAAATATGCCGCTGATCCCGATTTCGAGATCATATCGAACACTGTATCATGCCAGGCTGTGCGCGAGAAAACTCTCGGAGTAACGGGTATCATCTTCTACGAAGCCGGCGAATGTGCAGGAATCCGCGCAGACAGACCGTGCATTGTGACCTTCTCAGATTTGGGCGGCGAGTTCAGGATCAAGGTATGCGAACCCACCAACAAGAGCGACGAGGTAAATCTCGAGATCATGAGAAAACTCACACCTGTTTCATCAGACCGCAGATTCAACATCGTATGCGAAGATACAGCAAAGCTCACTCTTGACGCATCTCTCTCCGCAGGTGAAGGATACGAGGCTGTGTTTGCTGTGCAAGAATCAAGAATAATAAATATGAAAAATGTTTATCTTGAAATAATCGAAAAATCCCTGTCGGCATATACGCTTGAGCGAATCGAGGAATTCATCCGCGAAGTCTGCACAGACGGACTCACAGAACACGGTTTTCCGAGACTTTGTGCAAATATCGGAATAATGCTTGCCCACGGCAGAAAGGTGGAACTCACAGATCTGTTCTGCGAGATGATGGACATCTGCTGCCGTGAAATCCCGCTCAAAAAAGCTGCAAACGAGTTTTCTGTCCGCGAGATATGCTGCTGTCTGATGCTTCTTGAAGAGAAAAAAACATTTCCGGCAGAACTTATCGAAAAATGGAAGATGAGCATAGCTTCAATTGATGATCCGTGCAAATGCTACTCAGTCGTTGCTTACGATACGGTCACACCGCTGAACAACTGGGCGGCATTCGGAGCTGTCAGCGAATTTGTACGCGGAAAATACTGCGGAATCGACACATCTGAGTTTGTTGAACGTCAGATCGCATCTCAGATCATGTCATTTGACGAAAACGGTATGTACAAAGACCCGAGGTGCCCTATGGTTTACGATCACGTTACAAGGGGACTCTTCGCCATGCTTCTGCACTTCGGGTACAAAGGAACATATGAAAAAGTTTTGCGTGAATATCTTCTGAAATCGGCTGATCTTACCCTGAAAATGCAGTCGGTGCTCGGGGAGCTTGCGTTCGGCGGCAGAAGCAATCAGTTTCTTCACACCGAAGGATGGGTTGCCTGTCTGGACGAATTCTACGCATCGGAATTCAGCAGACAGGGGAACATGGAGATGGCACAGAAATTTAAGTCTGCTGCCGTCTCAGCCCGCAACTGTATGCTGATGTGGCTGAACAAAACACCGATCAGGCATATCAAAAATCATTATGACACAAGCAGTATGATCGGCTGCGAAGGCTACGGTTATTTCAACAAATACATGATAACAACCGCGTCTTTTGCGTACTGCGCTTATCTTATGGCGGACGATTCCGTAAAGCCTTCGATGCATGATCCCAAGGCGGAGTGTTATACAGCACAGACAAGCCGTGATTTTCACAAGCTGTTCATGAACGCGGGCGGATATTTCCTTGAATACGATCTGGATGCGGATTATCACTATGACGCAAACGGACTCGGCAGGATTCACAAAAAGGACTCACCGTCAGCGATCTGTCTTTCCGTTCCGATCCCATGCAAAAATGCGGAATACAAAACCGAGCATCCCAATCCGCGCCCGATGTCGCTGTGCTGTTATTATGAAAATGAAAACGGCATCATCTGCGGTGCGGACAATTCTTCCGTTTACACAGTTGAAAGTACATACGCAAACGACGGACTTGCCTCTGCCGATATATCATGCCTACTGTCCGACAGCCAACTGTCCGACAAAATTACAGTCCGTGCAAAAACAGAAGTGTCGGCATCAGGCGTAAATATCGTTCTTGACAGCACGGAGAACTGCGGTTTTATGGTTCCCGTATTCGCTTTTGACGGATCAGACAATACCGTAATATCGGAAAACGGAAACAGCATCTCAATCGAATATGAGAATTCAGTCTGTATTTACACCTTTGACGGTACAGCTTCAGAATACGGCGATTTTTATAACCGAAACGGAAAATACAGAGTATACAAAGTAAAAAGCAAATCCCTGCATATTGAAATTCACGAAAGGATCTGACACAATGAAAGAAATCGTAGAGCTTCCCGTTTACTGGCACGCAAGCGTTGATGTTGTACAGGAAGATATCAAAAAAATAAAAAAAGGTAAGGTAACCGAACTTCTCCCCTCGGCAGGCGGACGTCCCATCCAGATGATCGAATACGGCAAGAACACGCTCCCGAAATCCATGGCAACCCTCTCCAGCGCGCTCGGCGGATTCGACTACTCCTGCTACGCTGACAAGACAAGAGATGACTACATTCCCACGGTATTTCTCGCGGGATGCATCCACGGCGGTGAGTTTGAAGGAACAGCG
>CAZPPN010000003.1:10232-26365 GCA_964588425.1 uncultured Ruminococcus sp.
TCTCGAAACAGGAGTCGACCTCGCAGGTGAGAGAAACGACGCAATCCTCGCTCTTGCCGAACGTCTGCATATCATAATCATGCCGATGTGCAACCCCGACGGAAGATCGCACATCCCGTTCGACAATTTCGTAGGACACCCGTTTTATGATCTCCGCTACTACAATCAGGGAACATGGAAGAACGGCGAGCTCTGCGGCTATCCCGACTGCAAGAAGATTCATCCGATCAAAGAATACGCAGGATACCTCGGCGGCTACTTCAACGATGACGGCGTAAACATGATGCATGACGATTATTTTGTCAATCCCTGCAACGAGGTCCGCAATGTTCTCCGTGTCGCGCGTGACTATGCTCCCGACTTCACAATCCTCTTCCACGGCGGCGGAAACACTCTCAACACATACTTCCCCGTCAGCTACATCAACTCCGATGCGCGCCGTCAGATGGTGGAAGTTGCCGATCTTGCCTCGGAAGCATTCGCTAAGGAAAACCTGATCTTCAAGATGATCCACAAAAATTTCGCCGAGACGGGCGGTGAGGATACGGGACTTCCTGCATTCATGCTGACATCGGCTGTATTCCACGTATGCGGCGAACCTTGCGTTACATATGAATCAAACCAGGGTCTCACCGAATGCGAGGACGAATACTGCCTTACAAACGCTGAAATCTACCGCTGCCACATGATCTTCATCGAAACTCTGTTCGGCTGGACGCTCGAGAACAAGACTCCCGAAGCGAGAAAATGTGCAGCCGCTGCTAAGAAATAATTATTGTACAAATTTGGGAGAATTATCATGAATGTAAAATTTGCATGAGGTGCCGCATCCGCTGCTTTCCAGATTGAGGGCGGATACCGAGAAGACGGAAAAGGCAACTCCATCTGGGATGTATATACTCACGAACTTCAGAGAACCAAAGGAAATCCGACAGGGGATGTTGCCTGCGATCATTACCACAGATACAAAGAAGATATCAAACTCATGGCGGAGCTGGGACTGAATGCGTACCGTTTTTCCGTCGCGTGGTCGAGAGTCATTCCCGACGGATACGGAGAGGTGAACGAGGCAGGCATCAAATTCTATAACGATCTCATCGACGAACTGCTGAAATACGGTATTGAGCCGTACCTCATGCTGTACCATTGGGATCTTCCACAGAAGCTGTTCGAACGCGGCGGATGGATCAGTCCCGATATGCCCGTGTGGTTCTACGAGTATGCAAAGCTGATCGGCGAACAGTTCGGTGATCGGGTCAAACATTTCATTAGCTTCCGCGAAAACGATCTGACGGGCGGCGTTGTGCTCTTCAGCGATCCGATTTTCCTCGGCGATTATCCCGAAAAATACTACGAATACTACCGCGATATTCTCCCCGATATCAAGCTGGGAGACATGGAGCTGATCTCGTCCCCCATTGACTTCTGTTTCCAGAACATCTACTCCGGTCAAAGACTCCGGAGTGACGGAGAAGGCGGATGGATTGATGTGAGCGATATTGCGCGAAATATGCTCGGATGGGGCATTGTTCCGGAAGCACTGTACTGGGGTTCCAGATTCCTTTACGAAAGATACAAAAAGCCGATCTGCATTATGGAAAACGGATTTGCGCGGGAAGATAAAGTCTCCGAAGACGGTCATGTACACGATCCAGAGAGATCCGATTTCATCAGAAAGTACACCTCAGAGCTTCTCCGCGCCCGTGAGGACGGCATCGACATCCGCGGATATTTCTACCGGAGCATCACGGACAACCTCGAATGGGAGCTTGGCTTCGGTCCGAGATTCGGCATCATCCACGTCGACTGCGATACTCTTGTCCGCACTCCCAAAGATTCGTATTACACATACCGCGACATTATTGCTTCATCTGAAGTATAAAGAACAGGAGAACCAATATGAGAATAGGACTTTTCAGCGATTCGCATTACTGCATGGAGAGTGCGCTTGAAGGTACCCGTCTGTGCTCACTCTCACTCGGCAAAATCCGTGACGCAATGGAATACTTCGTCACCCACGGCGCTGATCTTGTGATATGCCTCGGTGACATGGCAGACGCGGGAGATGACCCGGAAGCGAACCACCGCTGCATCCGTGAGGTATCATCCCTCATCAAGTCATTCGACATACCGTTTGTTCTTGCAGCAGGAAATCACGACTTCAAGGCGGCAGAAGCATCACAGCTCCGCGATCTCACAGGATTTTCTCTTCCGCCTTACACATTCGATATAGGAGAATACCGCATCATCACGCTGGACGCAAACTACGAATCCGACATGAAGCATTATGATCCGTCCGGATTTGACTGGACAGACACCAATCTTCCGCAGGATCAGCTTGACTATCTGCGTACTGCCCTTGCGTCATCCGACAGAGAATGCATCATTGCCCTGCACGAACCCCTAAACGAAGCTGCCGGTGACTGGTACAGAGTCAACAACGCGGAAGAGATCCGAAAGATAATCAAAGACTCAGGCAAAGTAAAGCTCGTCATTCAGGGGCACAAGCACGAATACGAAGACGCCATCGAAGACGGAATCAGATACGTCACGGTTATCGGAATGTGCGAGGGTGAATCGAACCGTTTCATGCTTCTTGACATAGACCGTGACAGCATCAAGTCGGAAGTCATAACAATACTGTCAGACGCTGAATAATCAAAAATCATCAAGAAAGCTGCATCATCATGGACAAACAAAAATCATCCCCCATATCAATTTTTCTGATCCTGCTCTCGGGTGTGCTCTGGGGTACAACGGGCGTATTCATGACATATCTCCGCGAAGCCGGCTTCAATCCGCTTCAGATCGTGTTCCTGCGCTCGTCAGTATCTACCCTGCTCCTCGGCATATTCCTGCTCATCCGTGACAGATCAAAATTCAAGTTCAAGCTGCGTGACTCATGGATCTTCATCGGAACAGGGCTAATCAGCCTTATGATCTTCACGATCTGCAACCAGATTGCGATCAAGTACTGTTCCCTCTCGATTGCGTCCGCGCTGCTTTACACATCCCCGGCGTTTATTCTGATCTTCTCGGCATTTCTCTTCAAGGAAAAGCTGACAGGCAGAAAGATCATCGCCATCATCGTAACAATTTTCGGATGCTTCCTCGTATCCGGTCTTCTCACCCCCGGCGCTGAAATCTCCGTAATCGGTATCGTCGCAGGTGTCATCTCAGGTCTCTGCTACGGTCTGTACAGCATCTTCGGACGTTACGGCGTTGAAAAGTACGACACAATGACGATCACGTTCTACACATTCCTGCTCGTTACGCTCGTATCTCTTCCCCTTGCCGATCTCACATCAATGCCGGCTGTATTTACGGAATTCGAATGGACAGTTCCGCTTGTCGCATTCTTCGGACCCGTCACCTGCCTTGCACCGTATCTCGCATACACGGCAGGACTCAGCGGAACAGAACCCGGCACGGCAGGTATCCTCGCGACACTTGAACCCGTTGTCAGCACTATTCTCTCGATCATCATATTCCACGAGATCATGACATGGCAGAAAGTTCTCGGAATCGTCCTCATCCTCGGCTCGGTTCTGATCGTGAATATCCATCTGCCCGCAAAGCATAAAAACAACAAATAACAGACAGGAGTGTTCAGATATGCCGCCAAAAATGAAAAGAAATCTGATCCTCATGTGGATGAGCGGTACATTTGTCGCAGCATCCTCGGCTTTTTCGGGATCAGTCCTTACTCCGTTCTTCATGCGAAGCGGAATGAACGAAGCTCAGATAAGTATCTACCTCTCAGTTCTGCAGGTTATTAACATGGTATTTCCGATACTTGTCGCCGGAATAGCATCGGAATGCAGAAACTCAAAAAAATACGCCGGTATATGGTACATAATACACGCCCTCATCACGATGACGTTTGCCATATTCTGCGCGGTGACTGTCGATATAAAGATATTCTTCCCTATGATGATCCTCATCGGCGGTTCATCAGCCATGGCGACTGCCATACAGAATGTTTACCATTACAAAGTTCCGTGCGAAGTCATTGATCTGAAATACTACACCGTATATACGGCAAAATCCGGCATTTTCAACGGCATTATCGGTATACTGATCGGGTTCATACTCCCCATAATGTACCGGAAGCTCCCGTATATGCTTGTTACCGGAATTGCTTTTACTGCCGCAGGTATTCTGATTATATTAGCAGCTATCGGTGTGTTCGCGCTGAAGCCGCTTGACGATGAAGTTCAGGAAGAGGCGCCGACAAAAGAAAAGCTCCCGTTCCATCCGCTGAAAGACTTCGTCAAGCTGCTTCACAATCACGACTTCCGCTATCTCGTAATACCCAATCTTGCGCGTGGCTTCGGGGCAGGTATCATGCCGCTTATAACTGTCATTGCCCTGCGCGAGAGCATTCTCACCGAAGAAAACGCCGCAATGCTGACATCCGCCGCGCAGATCGGTACTCTTCTGAGCTGTCTTGTGTACACTTACCTTGTACAGAAGCTCGGTCTGGCTATAACCTGTCTTATCGGCGGCGCGCTGATGTGTCTGCTTCCCTTTACTGTTTTCGGCGGCACAGTGTGGTTCCTTGTCGTCTATTCCATAGTCTACATCGGATTCTACATAATCAGCATGGTTATCCCGAACATGATGTACCGTGCTGTGGATCAGTCTACGATAAGCATCTACAACACATGGCGGCTGACGCTCAACACTATCGGAACAATATTCTCAACAATGCTGTTCGGCTTCCTCATCGAATATGTCTCCGCATTCTGGCTTCTTGCGCTCGGTACTACCGGATATATCGTATGCTCGCTCGGACATTACTTCTGTTACAGAAAAAAGATTGGAGGATTAGTGTGAAAAAACGGATCATTGATTTCGCATCCGTGTCTGAAAGCACCGCACTCTCAGTCGGCGATATCATCGAGCTGCGCGATTTCTCACCGTACATTCCGGAAGATACCCCGGACGGAGAGATACCGTGGAATACTCGAGAATACTACCTTCTGAACGGCACTCACGGACATATGCTGCACGTATCGGCAACTCTTCCGATCACACCTGACACACCGTATGATACGATTGATTTTTCAACAAACGGTATGCCGGGGGAAATTGAGATAGCTCTGCCGATGAAAGGCAAATTCGCGATCTGGGCAGGAAACCCGAATGTTGACCTCGCGCTTGACGATGACGGATTCATTGCTGTATTCACGGAAAGCGGCGGACGGTACGGCAGAATGATCGGCATGGAGAAAGGACGCGAGTACCGTGTGTTCTGGAAAAACGCAGAGCTTGATAACACGCGGCTCCGCATCCGCATTCCGTTTGGAACATTCCCCTCCGCACCGAGTGTAAATGCCGCGCTCACCTCACTAAGATTCATAAAACTCGATGGCAGCGCAGATCTCGCTCCAACTCAAGGCAAAGCAGACCGCGATTTCATCATGGTGATCGACGGATTTTCACATTATAATACATACGGTATCCCCGGCGAGTGCTTTGACAAACGTCTCAGCCGAGCGTATGAGAACAGCGATGTAAAAATCCTGATGCCGCAGATCATGGGACCGCTTCTCTGGAAATCCGATATCAACTCATACCTCGGAGAAGGCGTGACTGCCGACGAATTTGCAGGAAAGAGAATCGGTGATGTACGGGTTATCAAATATGTCGAAGATTCCATCAAAAACGGATACGATGTGTTCAGCGTACTGCCGGAATATGCTCACAAACGTGGTCAGGAAGTGCATTTCTCGATCCGCGCAAACCTGTATTTTGAGTCCGATACCAAATACATGAAGGGCAATGATTGCTTGAACGGAAGATGGTACTCCGAGCATCGCGAATACCGCCTGCCTAACTGTCTGCAGCTCGACTACGGAATAAAGGAAGTGCGTGATTATCATCTCTCGATTTACCGCGATGTGCTTGAGAAATTCGATGTTGACGGAATCAATCTCGATCTCACGCGCTGGCCCAAATGCTTTGATGCAAAGTATCACACACCTGAGGTGCTGATCGGATTCTGCCGTGATCTGCGCGCTCTTGCCGATGAATACAGCGAAAAGAAAGGCCGTCACATCGCGCTGAGCCTGCTGATGGTGGAATATTATCATTCGTACTGCACTCTCGAAGCACAGGCAATTGATTTTGAAGCGCTGATGCAGTCGGGAACTCTCGATTTCGTATGCCTTCAGACAAACGAACCCGAAAAATATGCTCCGATCGCTCACAGGTACGGCGTGAAATTCCACGGAATCATTGATACGGAGTCTCCCTACACCAACAACAATAACGATGATCCACTGTGGAAGCTGCCCGACGGATCAATTACCGATGACCCGTGCGCCGGTTACGAATTTGAGACGCAGAAATTTGTCGGAACCGCACCCGCGCCGTTTGAGCAGGTCGGACTTATGGACACATACTACGACGGCGGTGCTGACGGTATCGCGAAGATCAACTCATTCATGGGATCGCTCTACTTCCGTGACTGCGGACATTCACAGCTCGTGAAACGCCATGCTGAGGACGGTTCGGTATTCGGTCAGGAAGCAGGAGATTATATTTTCTTCAAGTGAACTGCCGGTAAATAATACAGAATCAAGGAGTCAACTGATGAAAACATATTTTGACATCAAAAACCAAAAATGGCTTACAAACACAACAGCCATTCTGCCCGGTCATGATCTATATTACGGAACACCGCTGAACAAACCCGAAGCAGGTATCCCGATCGGAGACGGAGATATGGGCTCGCTCATCTGGCTTGAAAGAGACGGAATACACATCAACATCGGCAAATCGGATCTCTGGCAGGATGCATCTCCCGGAGCGACACCTGACGACGAATGCTTCAACGGAAGTATCGAAGAAGAACAGACACGTCAGAAAAGCGGCGGCGAGATCACGGTCAAGTTCGATCATCCTGCGTTCGACTATATGTATCAGAAGAAATTCCATACACGGCTTTCTCTGAGTGATGCATCTGTCCTCATTGACACGGAAACTCCTCTCGGATCGGTAGCGGCAAGAGCGTTTGCTTCATCTGATGCCAAAACAAGTGTCCTCCACTGCCGTATGACCTCGTACGAAGGAGACGCTCCCGTGATACGTCTTGCACGCTGGGGAAGCCGTTCAATGTGGAGATGGTACTCACAGCACACAGCAAAAGCCGAGATCGGACTTGACGGAACGGAATCATATGTTGAAAGCGACCGTATCTACATAACACAGGAGCTGAATGTGACAAAATTCTGTCTCGGACTCGCTCTTGTCACCAAAAAGGCAGTTAACCGCACCGACCGCAAGAACTGCCATGAAGCAGCAATCACGCTTGAGCGCGAACATGAGCACGATTTCACAATCTACTACACAATCCGCATAGCCGACACGGTTGATAACGCAAAGGCAGAATGCGAAAAAGCTCTTGACAATGTGATTGCAGTCGGAGAAGATACACTTTTCGCAAAGCACAAAGAAGAATGGGAGAATTTCTGGAACAAATCCCACATCTCACTCTCAGACGATTATCTCGAAAACACATATTATCTGTATCTCTACTACATGAACAGCGGCAACCGCGGTGCATATCCGATGCGCTTTATCCATGGTCCGTGGGGCTTCTATCATGACTTTGAGCCGTGGGCATACTACTTCCACTTCAATATGCAGCAGCTTTTCGCTCCGCTTGACACGGCAGGTCACGGTGAGCTTGCGAAAAATTACTACGACATGAGAAGAAACAGCCTTGACACCGCCTGCCTGTTTGCGGAACGCCACAAAAAACGCAAAGGCGCATTCTTCCACGATGTTACCGACCGTTACGGACGCGGCGCGGGAAATGACTCCGACAACCACACTCCCGCATCACAGATGGCAATGGAAATGTGGCATCACTACAAGTACACAGGTGACTGTGATTTTCTTGAAAGCCATGCGCTTCCCATGATGCGTGCGGCGGCTGAGTATTATCTGAATATGCTTGAACTCGGTGAGGACGGCAAGTACCACACCTACGACACCTGCGGATATGAGGGCAACTATCTCATGGATGACACTATCACAGACCTCGCTATGATGCGTGTGCTGTTCAGAACATACCGTGAGTTTGCCGATGACGAAATGCGTGCACGTATCGACGAAGTTATGCCGAAGATGACTGAGTACATACTCACGCCTCTGGAACTTGAGCACGACTGGGACGGCGAGGTAATCACCAAAGGAATCGGTCACGGCAAACGTCCCGTCGGAGATGCGCTGATCTACGCGGTCGGCAGAAACAAGGACGGCAGTCTCCAGAGAAAGCACAAAGGTTCTGGCGACGTCAGTCTTCCGGCCGACAAGTGTCTGTTCCCGTTTATCGAGCACGCTCCGCTGTATCCTTCCGGAGATCTCGGACTCAAGGACCGCGGAACTGTTCTGTTTGAGGCTATGACGAATCAGATGTACATTGCCCGCGAACCGAAATACGGCGGTATGCAATGGCAGATGACACCCATATTTCTCGCGCGAATGGGCATGGCGAATGAAGTCTACACCGCATCACAGGAGATGATGGATATATTCCAGGCATACCCGAACGGATTCAATGCCGAACAGGAAGAACCTGCTTGCAAGCCTCCGTTCCAGTGTCCGCAATGGTACAGACCGACAAACACAGACACAGGTGTACGCCATAAGCTCTGTCCCGATGATTTCACGCACTTCAGTTTCGAGACAGTTCCGGTAGTCTCAAAGGCTCTGCTTGAATCCCTGATCCAGTCCCACGAGGGAATCATCCGTCTCTGCCCTGCCACACCTGCTGATCACAGCGTATCGTTCTCTCTGTTTGCTGAAGGGGGATTTCGTGTTTCCGCAGAGGTATCATCAGAATCGTATGTAATAACGATCGAGAATCTTCTCGGAAATACCTGCTGCTTCACGCTCCCCGAGTATTCGGATGAATCAGCACTTCACGCATACAAATGCACCGGCAGCGGTTTTGTTCCGATAACAATTCCGAAAGAAAATGTCGGAAGAGAATGTGCTTTCGTTCTCCGCGATTTTGCAAAAGGCGACACTGTACTCCTCGCAAGTGTTTCCGCTGACGAACTCGAAACGGAAGTTCCCGAGAAATCCGCGCCGAATATGCAGATGAAAGAATGCGGAAAAGCACATCTCGGCTCTCCCGCACTTATGGGATACTGATATTCCGTACATAAAAAACACTAAACGGCTGATATTGCTTCATTTGAACAGATCTGTTCTGCAATATTCAGCCGTTTTTTGCTGTGATTATGTTGTCGGTTGTTCAATACTGCCACCCTGCCGGGCAGAAGTAGTCGGTGTAGATGCCGCAGAGTCCGCACTCTCTCCACTTTTCATAGAAGCTGAGGTCGTTGACTGTGTGCGCGTATGTACGTATGCCGATCGCCTTAAGCCCTGCGAGCATCTCTTCTGTGAGATTCGCTTTCGGGATCGTGACCGCCCACGGTTTGTTCTCCTCAGCGAACGATGTCAGCTCATCTGCGGAAACTTCCCCCATTCTGTAAAGCGTGAGAATTACATCATCGAATCCGATATCCTTGGCGAAAGCGTAGTCATCATACGAATATGCCTGCGGAATGAATCGCTCCCTCAGATCGCCTGCCGCTGTGAAGAGATCCGCGAGAAAAGGATCGTTGCCGCATTTCGCATCCGTGACGATTCGGCATTCCTCGTGCTCCGCAAGCCATTCAAGAAGCATTTCGAGATCCATCAGGGTAAGCGACGCAAATGTATCAGCCGCCATAAATTCCTCATAAGTCAGTACACCGCTTCCGAACAGCATACGTTCCGCCATCGAATCCCAGTCGTGCAGAAGTACGTACTTCCCGTCCGAGGTTCGCTCAAAATCAAGCTCGATTACGGTAAAACCGTTGTCATACGCCTCATCCAGCGCTTCGAGCGAGTTTGTCAGTCTGTATCCCCACTTGTCACCCCCGGCGTGTGCGATAAGGGTCTCGCATACTGTCGGCTCAGAGGTGTCATCGGCGGATGCGCTGTCGGATACGGGATCAGTCTCAGAACTCTCGACGTATTCATCAGCGTCAGAGCTGCATGATAACAGCATGAACATCACGCAGATTGCGGATATCAAATATTTCTTCATTTTCATCATTCCCGTGTTATATTGAATATTTTTCCATCACCGTAGACGATATCGCGGACCACGGCTTTGTAGTCGTTCATAACAGCCGCTTTCTCTTCGGGGATCGAGTCGTAAACTCTGCCGTCAGCATCAACATACAGTCTCGGGCGGTATATCAGCAGCTCTGGTGAGACATATTTCTCAAGCCAGCCGTAGTATCCGCCGGGTCTCATACCAAGCCGCTCAAGGACTGACAGCCCGAGCATATTACTGCTCTCACATCTGTCGGGCAGGGGTTCGTCTTCGTAATTCGTCCAGATCACATAATCGGTCGAGAGCATTTTCGCAAGCTCATCAGGTTCCCAGTCGGTCGTGACGGAAGATGAAGAATATCCTGTGCGGGAGTAGACTGTGTCACCCTCACCGAGGATAAGGCTCGGAAGATGGTCTCCGAAGAAAACTATCATCACCTCGTCGTCAACATCCGAAAAATACTCAACCAGTCTGCCGAGCGCGCGGTCTGCATCGTAGAGTCCGTTCACGTATGCGCCGAGAAATTCAAGCTCAGTCTCAGTCATGATACTGCTCTCAAGCTGAATCTGCATCTCTCCGCCGAACTTTTCCGCAGTATAAGGCTGATGATTCTCCATCGAAAGCGCAAACAGGAACATATCGTCATCCCCCGACTCGTACATCTCGATGATTTTTTCAGAGAGCGCCATATCCGAAATGTATCCGCCGCGTCTCTCGGCATCGGGGGAGAAGCTGTCCTCAAACAAAATCTCATCAAAAGCAAATGCGGTGTAAATCGCTTCTCTGTTGTAGAGACTTGAATTGTACGAATGAAGAAATCCCGTGCGGTAACCGTTATCGCGGAACACATCGGCAATCGTCGGAATCCTGCGGTACACGGAATCGGGAGTAATGGACGTCAGAGTATCCGAGCCGTCCAGCAGGTACGAGCAGATACCCGTGAGCACTTCCATCTCGACATATCCCGTTCCGCCACAGTATGTATTGGAAATGAACTCACCGGATGTGTAGTTTTCGGCGAGTGAATGGAATATCGGAAGCGGATCTTCGGAGAACTCCACCCCCGGCAGCTTTGTCACATCAAAAAAGCTCTCGGACATGAGGAAAACAACAGTCGGCGTATGAACCTCACCGATCGGATCAGCCGAAACCGCATCCGCTTCAAGCTGTCCGACCTGCACGATCAGGCTGTCAACCGACACCGACGGATCAGCCGATGAATCTTTTCTGCTGTGCGCGTATGAGCAGTAAAGTCCCACAGCGGCGCCGTATTCGCGGACTCTTTCCTCTTCGGAGATCGGTGAGTCATCAAGCGAGAGTGCAAAATCCTCGAAGATCGGGGTGAAAACAAGAACGAAAGCCGCCACCAGAGATATGCCGCACATCCCGAGTCTGAGCCGCAGAGCCTTGTCGGTGTGCAGATCAACGGCAGTCAGAACCGCGATGAACACGAAGAATATGACGATCGCCGACACGGTACCGGATAACACCGTGATCTTCGGCAGAGCGAACATGAATATATCAAAAAAATGCGGTGCGAGGGTGATATCGTTCAGCAGAAGCGGAGTTCCGTTGATCAATGTTTTGTAATAGCTGACCAGTTCGACAAGCGTCAAAAGTGCACCGGGCAGAGCGAAAGACAAGCTGAGAAGCCCTGTCAGCGAATAGAGGAACAGCACAGCGATCATCACGGCGGCGTATTCGAGCGTCATCGCAGGAATATGAGCCGATACCCATGCGGCAGTCTCAGAGCTGCTCTGCAAAACCGCAAGGCGTGAGATAAAGATCGCGGCGGCAGGTATGATTACGATGCACATGACGGTCAGAAGCCACGGCATCGGAAGGATTTTTCTTTTCATAATTTCCGTTATCTGTATTTGGGTTTATTGGTTTTATATGTAAGATTATATCACAATCCGTCCGCTCTTGCAAATTTCCGTCTTATATTTAATAAAAAAGTTGCATCTTGACGTATTTCGCCGTGTGCATCTTGTAAGAACAGCGGCGCTGTGATATAATTATTGTTGAAATAACATTCAGCGGAGGCTTCAATGTCAGCTCAGAATTACCGCAATCTCGGAATACTCGCCCATGTTGACGCGGGAAAGACAACCCTTACCGAACAGCTTCTCTACACCGCCGGTGTGATCCGTGAAGCAGGCTCAGTAGACAGCGGTACGGCAAAAACGGACTCACTCGCAGTTGAGCAGAGACGGGGTATCTCTGTCCGCGCGGCTACGGCATCTCTGGCGTGGAACGGGGCGAATGTGAACATCATCGACACACCCGGTCACGTTGATTTCGCAGGCGAAGTTGAGCGGTGTCTGGAGGCTCTCGATTTTGCGATCCTTGTGGTTTCCGCACCCGACGGAGTGAAGGCTCACACGGAAAACCTGCTCCGTGCGCTTGATGTAATGGCTCTGCCGAGGCTGGTGTTCATCAACAAAATCGACCGTGCGGGAGCCGACATTGACGCCGTACTGGAAGATTTGCGCGCTGTAACCGACGGAAAAACCGTATATATGCCGCTGAACAAGGCTGTGGGATGCGGATCTGACGAATGCAGTATCGTTTCTCTCGATTTTGCCGCCTGCGCCACGGAAGCTCTCGCCGAAATTGACGAAGATGCGGCTGATGTATTCCTGAGCGATGATGTACTTACGGATGACGTGATCCGGGAAAAGCTGACAGCTGAAATACTCTCGACACGAATCACGCCCGTCCTCTGCGGATGCGCGAAAAAAGGCATCGGAATCAGCGAAATACTCGATTTCATGACGGAATGGATGCCCGACGCCTCGCGAAAAGAGACCGACTCGCTCTCCGGACTGATATTCAAGATCGAGCACGACAAAACGATGGGCAAGATAGCTCATGTCCGAATGTTCGGCGGTGCGGTAAAAAGCCGTGACGCGCTCGAGATAAACGATCCGACTGACGACAATGTACGGCAAGACAACGAGCTTCCCGATGATGAAAGAACGCCTCAGCCAAAAGAAAAAGTCTCGCAGATCAGAAAGATCGCCGGCGGAAAATCTACGGATGCAGGTCAGGTGGATGCAGGAGATATCGGCGTGCTGTGCGGTCTGACAGGTGCAAAGGTCGGTCGTTATGTAGGATCGGTCACCCAAAACAGGCGGTACACGCTGGCTCATCCTCTGCTGAGAGTCCGTGTCACACCTGCCGACAATTCCCCCGATGCACTGCCAAAACTGGCATCCGCCCTGCGTGAGCTGTCAGACGAAGAGCCGTACATTGACGCAAAGTGGGAAAACGGTCAGTCGGAGATCGTCATACATCTGACAGGAAGCGTGCAGTCGGAGATTATCGAAACTCTGCTTTCCGAGCGGTACTCACTCAGAGCGAACTTCTCTCCCCCGACCGTAATCTACAAAGAAACTCCGTCCTCGATCGGTGAAGGATACGCCGACTACACAATGCCGAAGCCGTGCTGGGCAGTTGTACGCTTCCTCTTTGAGCCGATGCCGCGCGGATACGGGGTCAGCTATCACGGCAGACTTCCGAGCAATCAGTTGTTCTACAAATACCAGAGCCACATACGCCGTTCGTTCCACGATTCGCTTGAACAGGGACTTCACGGATGGGAGGTAACCGATTTCCGCTGTACCCTGATCGGCGGAGAGCATCACACCATCCACACGCATCCGCTTGATTTCTTCGTTTGCACTCCGATGGCGTTCATGAACGGGCTTGTAAACTGCGGATCAACTCTGCTCGAACCGCTGCTGTCGATGCGTATTTCCGCACCCGCCGAGCTGTCGGGAAAGCTGATCACGGAAATCGTAAACGGCAGAGGCGAATACGACAGTCCGCGCATCATCGGTGATACGGTGACACTCGACTCGATCGTTCCGCTTGCCGAATTCATGGATTTTCCGACAAGACTCGCATCGTTCTCATCAGGCAAAGCGGTGTGCTCAACATCGTACTACGGATACCGCGAATGTCCGACGGGCAAAGGATGCGATGCGCCGAGACGAGGAATAAATCCGCTTGACAGATCAAAATGGATCCTCTGGGCACGCGGCGCTCTTACCGTAAACTGAAAACCAAAAATATATATTGAGGTGAATTTTATGTACAAAGCAACACAGGAATACTCGCTTTCCGAATACATCAGCCCCGTCTGGGAGGGTGACACAATAGCTCATGAAACCGTGCTTTTCCGCGAAGACGAACACGCGGCACGGCTTCTCTACCCTATTGACGAGATCATTGCGGTGTTCTCAGCAGACCTGAAAACAAAATACGAGGAAGGCATCGACTACGCACTCGAGTACGGATGTATCGTCCGCCTGCCGGGTTCTCGTATGCCGTATATTCCGCTTGAAAGATTCTATCCCACAGAGCACAAAGACGGCTGCGATTTTCCCTGCCGCGAGATCGGTCATCCGTTCCTCGGATTCGGCGAGGGCGACACAATGGTACAGTACATGGTCGATATCACCTACCGCCACAGCTCGGAGTGGAACGGTCCCAAAGTCCCCGATCAGTCAGACAAACTCTCACGCTTCCTCTCAAAGTTAGAGAGAGGCGAAGAAGCAACAATCGTCTTCTACGGCGACAGCATCACAACAGGCGCGAACTCCTCAGGTGTTATCGGAACTGATCCTCATGCACCGTGCTTCCCTCAGATGGTGACATTCGCTCTCGCAGAAAAATACGGATACGAAGTCTCGCTTGATGTTCATCCAGCTGAACCTATGAAGAAAATCGCAAAAACAGGCGGTAAAGTCCTGCATTACGTAAATACAGCAGTCGGCGGAATGGATTCGAACTGGGGCCTCGAGAATGTCGCTACCCATGTCAACGATTATCAGCCCGATCTCGTTATCCTCGCGTTCGGTATGAATGACGGCGGAAAAACACGCGATCACTATATGGATCTCACAGTGCGTACCGTTGAATCAATGCAGAATGCTTCTCCGGACGCCGATATCATCCTGCTCGCAACCATGCTTCCGCATTGGAGAGCACCCGGATTCTTCGGTCATCAGATCGAGTTCGAAGACGGACTGAAACTGTTTGCAAAAGACCAGCCGCATATCGCACTCGCTCCCATGACATCCGTGCATAAGCATATCCTCACAAGAAAACAGTACTATCATGCCAGCGGAAATAATATCAATCATCCGAGTGATTTCCTCGCGCGCGTCTATGCAATGGTGCTTCTCGCAGTTCTGGGCCACTGATGAAAATATAACACAGGATAAGTCGGGCAAATCTATTGCAAAAACGTACGTTTCTTGTTATAATATATGTATAAAGCCTGAATATGCCAAAATGCGGACTGCTCCGTGTAATTGGCCGAAGGAGGAATATTTATCAAAAACGAATCACTCAAACTTGCAAAAGATGTTTACAAAATCGAAATGGAATGCATCCGTGAGATGGAAGACTATTTCGATGAAGAAGCATTCGAAAAAGCCGTAGAGCTTCTGAAAAACGCTCCCCGTATAGGTACAAGCGGATGCGGTCATTCCGGTATCATCTGCCAGCATCTCGCGCACCTGCTCTGCTGCATCGAACAGCCCGCAAGATTTATTTCACCTGCCGAAGCTGTGCATGGAGCAAGCGGATTTCTGCAGAAAGATGACGTCATCGTACTCGCTTCCCGCGGCGGCAAAACCAAGGAACTGATCCCGATCGTCGAGATTTGTCAGAAAAAGGAAGTCAAAATCATCGTGGTGACGGAAAATACAGATTCCGTGCTCGCACAGATGGCAGACGTCGTTCTCAAACAGCACGTAAACCGCGAGACGGATAAGTATAACGCTCAGGGTACAACATCCACAACCGCGCTGTGCGTGATCTTCCATACGCTCACAACCGCACTTATGGAGGAGACGGATTTCCGGAACGAACAGTTCGCCCTGATCCATCCCGGCGGAGCTGTCGGCGAAAGACTCAATAACTCAAACTAAAAATTTAACCCAAACGTCGTCATCAAAAAAGTTTTGATCAAACTTTTTCAAAAGTTTGTGGG
>CAZPPN010000004.1:0-7665 GCA_964588425.1 uncultured Ruminococcus sp.
GGATTGAGCGCGGATGACGGATCCTGTTATATCATTGAGATCTCCGATCCGCGGAGCTTTTCGAGAACGCTCTCGTCAGCTGCCGTGATGTCGATGATGTTTCCCGATGCGTCGGTGTATTCGATCTTGTCAGCGCGCCAGATTGCAGGCGGAGTCTGAAGCAGCCGCATCATGGAGAGACCTGTTACGGATTTGCCGCAGCCCGATTCTCCGACAACTGCAACACATTTACCTGCGGTTACTGTAAGGTCAATATTTTCGACAGCGCGCACCAGTCCGTCGGCAACATGGAAGAGTACCTTCAGACCGCGCACTTTCATTACTGTTTCACTCATGATCCGACACCTCCGCGTTATCGTCCATTGACGCAAATACTTCTTCTACTTTTGCATTGTCGAGCTTGCGGAACTGCTTTACTGCGGCTGCCTGCTTGACGATACGGGGGTTGCAGATATCTTCAATCGCGTAGCCGATCTGCATGAATCCGGTAACGGTGATGAAGATTGCGGCACCGGGAGCGAGAACCCATGCCCAGAGACCTGCGGTAAACGCCGATTCCTGTGCGCGGACGAGGATCTTACCCCAGCTCATGCTGTTCGGGTCACCGAGACCGATGAACGAAAGCCCAGCCTCAGCGATCATGAAGCCTGCACAGGAGAGCGCACAGTTCATGATGAGAAGATTCGATACTGCAGGGATGATGTGCTTCCACATAACGTACCAGCGGCTCGCACCTGCAAGTTCAGCAGATCTTACGTAGCCCGACTCACGTAGAGAGAGCACCTGCGCGCGGATCATTCGTGCTGTGCCGGACCAGCCGAACGCGACGAAGATGAAGATCATCATGACGTAGCTCGAGCTGATGTTGTTGAGTATAATCATAAGCGGCAGGGTGGGGATTACGAGGAGCACGTTGATTACATTGAGGATGATCGACGACGCGACCTTGCCGAAATAGCCTGCCACAACGCCGAGAACCGCACCCATCAGTGTGACACCCATACCCGAGCAGATACCGACGAGCAGGGAGATCCGTGTACCGTAGAGAAGCTGAGTCAGAATGTCGATGCCGTTCTTGTCCGTACCGAGAAGATGCTCTGCGGACGGCGGCTGAAGTCCTTTCGTTACGTCATACGCATACGGATCGTGCGATGTCAGAACGGGGGCGAATATTGCTGTAAGGACAACGAGGGAAACGAGAAGAATTCCGCGGCGTCCTTTTTTGTGATTCCAGATTTTGAGAAGAAACTTTCCCGCTCCGCGAAGTGTACGGGAACATGATTTGATAAATTTTTCCATATTCACCTCACATGATCTTTACCCGCGGGTCGAGTTTGTGGTATACGAGATCGGTGACGAAGTTTGCGGCGATTGTAACTGTCGCGAAAAGGAGAAGAATCGCCTGCGAGAGCTGGAAGTCACCGTTGTTGTTTGCCTCAAGAAGAAGCGTACCCATGCCGGGCCATGTGAATATCTGCTCGATCAGGACAGATCCGCCGAGAAGACCTGCAAGGCTGAGACCGATATTGGTTACAAGCGGCAGGAGAGCATTGCGGAATGTGTGCTTGAACAGAATATCCCGCTGAGGAACACCTTTCGCGCGGGCGGTGAGAATGTAGTCCTCGTTTACTACGGTGATCATACTGTTTCGCACCAGCATAGCGTAGGATATGATGCTTCCGAATGCAGACACGGCAACGGGAAGAATCGCGTGGTATGCGATGTCTGCGATATCAGCCATCGGTACGGATGCGACGATTGCTGTGACGAGACCGACGATAGGCAGGGTAAAGTTCAGCCAGCCTTTGTGGAAAATACGCCACAGAACGATTGTGAGCACAATTGACGAAGCAAAAACGATGCCGAACAGTCCTTTGTTCATAACAAGAACATATCCCTCAGTCATTGCACCGCGGTAGGGCAGTATATGGAACATGAACGCAAACAGCATGACCGATACCATAGCGAGCCAGAATGACGGGATCGCGGCGGTAAGAGTGGACAGTCCGAGAACGGTGTTGTCCTGCCACTTGCCTCGGTTTTTCGATGCGGCGGCACCGATTATGATTCCTGAGAACACCGAGATCAGCATAGTGGTGAGACTGAGGATCATCGACCACGGAATCCGCTTGAACATGACGTCGAATACAGGCTCTTTGTAGATGTAAGAGGTACCGAAGTCAAATTTCAGCAGCTTGCCGAGGTAGATGAAATACTGGATTATCATTGGCTTGTCGAAACCGTATTCTTCGCGGATAGCCTGACGGAGAGCAACGGCGTCCTCGGGTACACCTGCGTAATACGGAGTCGCGGGATCGGCGTAGATCATTCGCGGAAGGAAGAAATTCAGTGTGATTACCACGAAAAGAATCCCGAGTGAGACAAGCAGTTTTTTGAGAATAAAGCCGGATTTGATAAGAGAACACTCCTCTCATGATATGTAAACACGCACGAACACATAAAAAGACTACGTATCCGTGCGTTTTTGATGATTATTGCGCAGCTGTGAGACAGCGGAAGGTGTAACCGTTGAGCACGGAACCCTGCTTCATCTTTACCCAGCCGGTGTAGTTCTGCTCGGTGTGAACACAGTAGTTCTTGGAGCAGTACAGGGGGATTTCGGCATAAAGCTCTGCGATTCGGTTCTGGACTTCCTTTGCCTTTTCAAGCTGAACGTTGATGTCGGTTTCGGTGTCCATATCCCACATGAGAGCTGTGAGATCGGGATCATTCACTCCGCTGAAGTTCCATACTCTTGCCGAACCGTTGGCGTAACGTCCGAAGCGTGCGTCAAACATGAGCAGCTTATCAGTTGAGAATGTAACGGAGTTGATGATCATATCAAAGCTTGCGCCGTTCGACTGCTTGATAACTTCGGAATAATCGGATTTTGCGAGATCGAACACGATTGTGATGCCGAGCTTTTCCTTGAGCTGCTTGCCGATCGCGTTTACAAGAGTTTCGTGACCGGTTGACGCAAGGATTGAGAATGTGAGATCGCGCAGACCGTCATCTCCGACAGGGTAACCGGCTTCGTCAAGGATCCGGCATGCTTCTTCGACATCGGTTACATGATCCATGTAGCTTCCGTCAGCGTTTGTTCTCGCGTGCGGATGGTACGACTGAACGAGACCGTCGCCGACCGTTGTTCCGTTTCCGTAGAGAACGCTGTCGATAAGCTCATTCTGATCAATTGCGAGTGAGATCGCACGGCGTACAGCAAGTGACCGGGGCATTGTTTCTTCATTGAACGCACCGTATTTGCCGAGATTGAAAACGAGAGTCGTTACAAACTCACTGTCGTAGGAGGATACTTCAATATTCTCGTAGCGGTTGTTTTCGCTGATCGTGTATGCTTTTCCTGATGTGAGAGAATCGAGAGATACGTCAATATCGCCCATCTGGAGAGCGTTGAGCGTTACATCCTCGTTCTGCAGACGGAGAAGAGTGATCTTTTTGATCGGGTTTTCGCCGTAGTTCTCAAGTGCGAGCTCGGGATTGTAGTCTTCACGCCATACGAGAGTCAGACTGCTGTCGTCGATGTAGTCGGCTGAGGGAACGAGATACGCGCCTGTTCCGACGGGATCGAGGTTCTTCTCCTGAGCGGGCTTTCTGATGCTTGACCAGATGTGCTCGGGCAGGATGAGGATTGACGAGCAGATCGTGCGGATGTCACTGAGCTTGTTTGTCGCAAGAACGAGTACGAAGTCACCGTCGTCAACGTAAGATTCGTAGTAGCTGTCGAGGAAGTACGCGATACTTGCCAACGCACCTGCATTTTTCAGAGCGTACTGGAAAGTGAACACAATGTCATCCGCTGTGAAAGGTTCGCCGTCACTCCATGTGTAGCCGTCGCGTACCTTGAAGCGGTATTCCATCCAGTTGTGAGCAGGAACGGCTTTTTCGGCGCGGATAGCAAATTCTTCGTCAGTTTCTTCGATTTCTTCACCGATCTCGTTGTATCCTTTTTTGATGCCCTTTCTTTCGAGCTGTTTTGTGTACTGCTCTTCGGTGGGCTCAAACTGGATCCATCCGTAACGGCTTCCTTCTTCACGGGGATATGCGCCTTCAGCTTCGCAGAGACGGTCGGTAAAGAGGAAATAGTTGTCGTCGTCGGCAGGAACGAATTCGCTTCCGTCCGGCAGGGTGGATTCAAGAGGTTCGGATATCGTGCCGAGAAGTGTATCGTAAACCATGTCGGCTACGAATGTGTTTGCGGAGAGTGCGGATGAGTAGGGCATCAGAGTTTTCGGGATTTCCGTTGTTCCGATGCGGAGCGCGTCAGCATATTTTGCTTCTCTTCCGCATCCGCTGACGGTGAGCAGGGAAGCTACCATCAGCAGAGCAAGAAGAGCGGATATCAGTTTTCTCATAAAATTTTTGTTCCGAAGCCGTTCTTTGTGGACGACTTGTCGTAGATTTCTTCGATTGTGAAGCGGTAAACGGGACGTGTCTTCCAGCGGTCAATGTTGGGCAGGTGATATACGTCGTGCTGAGCGTTTACGAACTGCTGGAGAACGGGAAGGCTGAAGGGATCAACGTCAGCGTCAGCTTCGTGATGTTCGCCGATCATTTCCATCTTACCCTTGAGTTCGTAGCTGATTACCGGAGGCTGATAGAATACCATCGAGCAGCGGGGATCAACCATGTAGTTTGTGTAGCTCTTTGTGAAAGCCATTTCAACGCCGTAAACATGATCGAAGTCGATGTTCTTTTCAGCTTCTTCGGAGTAGAGGTACTTCATGAGGATTTCAAGACCGCGTGCGGAATAGCCCTTCTTGTCTTCGGGATCGAAGGATTTGATGTGCTTTACATAAGCGTCGAGGGCTTCTGCGAGGTATTCTTCCTTCGGAATGAAGCCGATGCCCTTTACAGCGCCATTGAGACCTGCAGGGCCGTCGCTTACGAATACGGGGTTGTGGGACATGAAGCTGAGGAACATTTTTTCCATCGAAACTTCTTTGCCTTCTGCGAGATCACGTACCGCATTTCCACGGGAGCGGTACGCCCATTCAAAGAATCTGTTCATTGTATGTACTCCTTTGTCTTAGTCGTTGTAAGTACCGTCCTGGTTCACGATCGCTGTCATCGGAATGCGCGGGAACGAGGAGTCTGTTGTGTTCATGGTGTAGGAAATGTAGGAAGTATCATTGAATTCGATACTGCTTTCGACTGCACTGCCGTCTGTTGTGATGCCGTTTTCGCCGACAGTCAGGGGAGCGTAGCTGAGCACGAGCATATCGGGTGTGTCGATGTCGGTAACTGCGGAGTAGTTGATCACGTATGTGCCGTCAAATGTGACTGTCGCACCGTTTGCAGCAGCCGAGCCGTTCATGACGCCGTCCTTGATCTGAATGAAAGACGCATAAACGCCGTCGTCTGTTACCTTGGAGCCGCAGTAGGTGTATTCGGCTTCCATGTCAGGCTCAACGGGATCGATTCTAACGTAGTTTATTCCGCCTGCTGCGCTGTTGGGGTAGTTAGCCATGCAGAATACTGCCGCCCGGAAAGAATCGGCAGAGAGGTCTGCTGTGAATGTTCCCTCGTTTTCGGAGTCATCAGTTGCTTTGACATAAGTGTATGTTACCGTACCGTCTTCGGCATATGTGCCTTCATATACGCCGTAGTGGTGTCCCTGCATACCTGCCTTGATTCCGAAGTGGATCTTCACAGTACCGTCATCGTAGAAGTTGATGAGATGACCGCTTACAACATCACCCATTGCATTGCTTGTGCTGTAACTGCCGACCCATGTGGATTCGAGCGCGGGACCGGTTTCCTGCACAGCATTGGATGCACTGTCGGGAGTGGATTCTGTGTCGCCTGCGCCGCTGTCAGCCGATGTGCATCCGGGGAGCGCACATACAGTAACAGCAAGGCACGCAAGTAGAAATTTCTTGAAAATTGATTTCATATTAATCAGCCTTCCAGTTTTTCGATTGCGTTTTTGACAGCCATAGCCACAACCGCACTGCTTGCCGTAGCTCCGGCTATCGCGTCGACGTCACCTGACATTGATCCGCCGTCGTGATGATCGTATACATCCTCGGGCTGTTCGGCAACGAGAGCCTTGATCTGTTCAACGGTTTTTCCGATGTACTGCTCAAGGTAGGATTCTCTGCCCTTGATCCAGCCGGTGAATGCGTCGGTCGTGACAACGCTTCCGTCGCGGAGAACAAGATCTGTGATCACTCCGTCCTCGACTGTAACATCGACCGCCGCGACGAATGTGGTATTAACGTGCCATGTGAGAGTTGCTGTACCGGTTGCGGTTTTTGCCGCAGTTTCGACAGCTTCGGGGGAAGTGTTTGCGGTATCAGCCGCACCGCCTTCACCTGACGAGCATGAAGCCAGGAGAAGACACGCGAGAAGAATAGTCAGAAATTTCTTTTTCATTATTTTAATGCAGTAATTATTCAGCCTTTGCGAGAACAACAGACATATTGTCGTTCATAGCAACGAGGTTTGTGAAAGGAACGTACACATTGTTTACGAAGCTGCCGTCAGCGGAGCCGTATGTGAATGTGGATGTTTCGTATTCGCCTGTGAAGCCGTTAACCTGACCGAAGAAGAGAACGAGCTGACCGTCGAGGATCAAGTAGTAGCCGTTTTCAGCGAAGTTACGCATACCTCTTGCTTCCATACCGGAGATAGCTGCGAATGTCTTGTCTGTTTCGGATGCAAATTCTTCAGCGGAGGGATCCTGATCGTACGGGTTGTAAACATAGCAGTTGTTTTTTCCGTACTTTGCAACCTGTTCATCGTATGTGGATTCGGGGAGAGACATATCAATTGCTTCGGGGTATGTAGCGCGCTGTGCGTTGAGAACCTGCTGTGTGAAGCTGCCGTCTTCCTTCAGTTCGAGAACGATCTTGGATCTGATCCACTGGAAGTTTTCTGCTGTGTAGCACGGATTGTCAGCGGACGCCTGAGTGTGGAAGCCCTGCCAGTCGTAGTGACCTTCGTATGTACCGATGATTTCTGCGTGTGCGGAAGCGTCGAATTCGTTGTTTACCATAACTGTGATAACGTCTTCGGTGATAGCGTCTTCAGTGCTTGTGATTGTCATGCCCATGATTGTCTGGGAGGATGTTGTGGATACCTGATAGTTGCTTGTTGCTGTGATCTGTGCAATACCTGCGGAAACTGCTGTAACAACGCCGTTTGCGTCAACTGTTGCAACATCGGGGTTGTTGGAGGACCATGTCACACCTGCTTCGGCAGAGTCAAATACTGTGGGAACTGCAACGGAAGCTGTGAGAGCTGCTGTGGGGTTGCTTTCTGTGTTGAGCGAAACCATGTCGTCACCGTCTATGGAAACGGCTGCGCTTGTTGCAACAGTTACCATGATGACTGCTTCTTCACTGCCACGGGATGCTGTGATTGTTGTTGTACCGCTGCCTGTCGCGATGATTGTGTTTCCTGCAATAACTGCGATGTTTTCGTCTGCGGATGTGTATGTAACATCGTATACGGGAGTTTCGCCAATGGATGCGGAGATAACAGCGTACTGGCCGAGCTTGTCGAATGTGAAGGATTCTTCGGAAACTGCGAATGTTCCGCTGATTTCTTCGGATACCTGCTGATCCTGAACGTCGTTTTCGATGTCATCTGCCGGTGCTGTTGTGCAGGATGAAGCGATTACTGCTGTACCTGCGAGGAGAA
>CAZPPN010000004.1:7675-22884 GCA_964588425.1 uncultured Ruminococcus sp.
TCTTTTTCATGTCTTAACCTTCCTTTGAAAAATAGATGAAATTATAATTATTCATTTGAAAATGAACGAGTTAGCATGTTCTAACTTGCGTGGACAAGTTACCTCACGCTAACAAGTATCCTAATTATAGCCGATATGAGGTGATTTGTCAATTACTTTCGACAAAGTAATGAAAAGAATTTCTGTTGTTTTGAGTTGGCGTGTGAATAAATAATTATTTCAGCGAATATCCGACTTGTTTTTTGCATGATATATTGACTTTTTCCGCATGATGTGGTATAATTTTTAGGTTAGCAGATGCTAACGATGTGTGTTGACTGCGGCTAACATTGCACGGAGATAAACCGCTGTCCGCAGATCAACGTATATAAAATGAAATATTAATAATGAAGGAAAATTTCCGAAAATGAGTTTTGCAGTATCTTTTCTGATCATAGCTCTGTTGACGGCATCGGCAGGCAAAATACTGAAGCAAACACCGCTTCCGTTTTATATCGCCGCCGCGCTTCTCTCTGTGACTGCATTTGCAGTATCGGGAGTTTCACTCGGAGCTGTCGGTGAGTATATCATTCCTGTTTTCACAAAAGGCGCGCTGGCAGGCTCGATCTGGTGCATCGTTATGTGGACAGGTGCTCTGCCGAACGGTTCACGGCTTATGAAAGTGTTCATGCCGGTCAGAGGAGAGCTGTCGATCATAGCGGCGATCATAACTCTGTGCCACAGCGTATCATCGGGAATCACATTCATCACGCGGCTTTCATCGGGTGATGTTCTGCGTACAATTGAGGTCATATCCGCGGTGCTGTCACTCTTGATGCTCGTCATTATGATACCGCTGGCGGTTCTTTCATTCCGCAGAGTACGCTCGGCTGTGAATCCGAAAAAGTGGAAGAAAATTCAGCGCGCCGCTTACATCTTTTATGCAATGCTGTACGGTCATGTTCTCTGCGTGCTTATGCCGTCGGTACTGGCAGGAAAAACAGGCTCCGCTGTCGGTGTGATCATTTACAGCGCGGTGTTCTTCGGATATGCATCTGCACGTGTTTATAAGGCTGCTGCAAAGAAAAAACACAGCCGTGCGCTCATGTGCATCTATATTGCTGTGTTTGCGATTGCTTTGATTTTGGTTTCGTGCGCTGTTCTGCCGTACGTTCTGTTATCGGAAAACGCGGACGAGGGCGATGACGGGGATGTGATCGAGTTTCCGCTTCCCGAAACGACTGTGCTTTACAGAGACGGAGTTTATACCGCATCCGCCGAGGGATATGACGGAGATATCACCGTAACGGTTGAGATATCGGGCGGCAGGATTGTTTCAATTACAGGCGAGTCCGACGAGAGCGACGAGTGGTTCTTCGATCAGGTTGTGAAAAAACTGATTCCGCAGATCATCTCATCCCAGAGTACGGATGTTGATGCGGTCTCCGGTGCGACATACAGCTCGTCGGCAGTCAAGCAGGCTGTTGGTGAAATCCTCGCGGGAGCTGAGATTACGGAATAAAAAACGGCAAGCCATACTGCGGCAAACCGTTTGAGTCGGATTATTCGTTTGTTTCGGCTTCGTCATTGCGGTGACGGTCGTAATGAGCTCTCAGCGCGAAGAATGTTTCCATGCTGACACCGTGCTCGATCTTGCAGGCATCAACTTTCGCGACTTCTTCACGTACGCCGAGCTTCATAAGGATCTCGATCAGGAGTATGCGGCGTTCGTAGATCTGTTCCGCGATTGTCGTGCCGGCTTCGGTGAGTGTTATGTATCCGTTCTGATCGACAGATATGTATCCGCCGTTCACGAGACGCTTCATTGCGCGGCTGACACTTGCACGGGAGTATTCCATGTATTCGCTGATATCGACCGAGCGGACACATCCGTTTTCTTTCAGAAGGATATATATGGTTTCGAGATACATTTCGGCGGATTCCTGCATGACTGTCTCCTGAATTGAGTTGATTTCAATAAGTTTACCACGAAAATATAAAAAAATCAAGTGCATTGTGTGTTTTTGTACAATTATTTCGAATAGTGTAAGAAAGTTCAATAATAAAAACATAGAAAGGTTCTGTCTGGTTACTGACAGGGTGAATGGTTTATGATGATAAACAAAAGGCTGATTTCCACGGTCGGCGAAAGCAGAAAGTACATAGCCGGAAACGTGATCTTCCAGTGGTGTTCTCTGATTGCGAATATTGTTATGATGTCTGCGATCACATCTCTTCTGGCGTCTCTTCTCATGGGAGAGCTGACGGACAAAGCAGTGATAATTTCGCTTGCGGTCACGGCTGCGGCGGTTGCTGTCAGATTTGTATGCACAACAGCGGCGAGCCGTATGAGCTATCTTTCGTCCAAAGCGGTAAAGAAAAAGCTGCGCGGAATGATCTACGAAAAACTGCTCAGACTCGGCGCATCGTATAAGGAACAGGTTCAGACCTCCGAGGTTGTGCAGGTAGCGGTTGAAGGCGTCGATCAGCTCGAGACATATTTCGGAGCGTATCTGCCGCAGTTCTTCTATGCAATGCTCGCCCCCATGACTCTGTTCGCGGTTCTCGGATTTGTGAATCTTCCGTCGGCTGTCGTACTTCTCGTGTGCGTGCCGATGATCCCCGTGACGATCGCGATGATCCAGAAATGGGCGAAAAAGCTCCTCGCGAAATACTGGGGACAGTACACGGCGCTTGGAGATACATTCCTCGAGAATCTCCAGGGACTCACCACACTCAAAATCTATCAGGCGGACGATTTCAAGCAGGACGAGATGAACACTCAGGCTGAAAATTTCCGCAAGATCACGATGAAAGTGCTCACAATGCAGCTCAATTCCATCACGATCATGGATCTGATCGCGTATGGCGGTGCGGCTCTCGGCGTGATTCTTTCGGTTACACAGTACAGAGCCGGAAATGTAAGTCTTGCGGGATGTTTGCTGATTATCATGCTTTCGGCGGATTTCTTCATCCCTATGCGCCAGCTCGGATCGTTCTTCCATGTTGCGATGAACGGTATGGCGGCGAGCGATAAGATTTTCCGTCTGCTCGATCTTCCCGAAGCCGAAGTGAAAACAGGTGCCGTCGGAAATGACAGCTCCATTGTCTGCCGCGATCTGCGTTTCTCATATGAAGAAGATCGCGAAATCCTGCACGGCGTTGATCTTGAGTTCCCGATGGGCAGCTTTACATCAATTGTAGGCGAGTCGGGATGCGGAAAATCCACCGTGTCGGCTATCCTCATGGGACGGAACAAAGGCTACGGCGGATCGGTCAGCGTCGGCGGTGTTGAGCTGTCGGAAATCGCTGAAGAGAGCCTCATGAAAAACTTCACATACATCAGCCACCAGAGTTACCTGTTCAAAGGAACTGTCAGAGAAAATCTTCTCATGGGCAGCCCGAACGCCGATGATGACGCGATGTGGGCGGTACTCGAGCGGGTAAATCTTGCGGGATTCCTCAGAAGCGAGCGCGGACTCGATACACAGCTCAACGAAAAGGCATCCAATCTCTCGGGCGGTCAGTGCCAGCGTCTTGCTCTCGCACGTGCACTCCTGCATGACAGTCCGGTATATATCTTTGACGAAGCTACATCAAACATTGACGTCGAGAGTGAAAACGACATCATGAACGAGATCAGACACCTCGCCGAGACCAAAACCGTCATCCTCATCTCTCACAGACTTGCAAATGTGACGGGATCGGATAAGATCTATGTCCTCGACGGCGGTAATATCTCCGAATCGGGACGTCACGAAGAGCTTCTGAAGTCCGGCGGCGCTTACGCAAAACTCTGGGAAGCTCAGCAGTCTCTCGAAAACTACGGAAAGGGCGTGAAAGCATGAAGAAAAGAAGCGGATTTGTTATCATGACACGGCTTGTCGGTCTTGTGAAGCCTCTCACGGGATTTATGTGCCTCGCGGTTCTTATGGGACTTGTCGGACATCTGTGCGCGTCTTTCATCACAATATTCGGCGGATATGCTGTTCTCTCCGTTCTCGGATTCGAGACACCCATGCCGATCACAGCATTGTTCGTGTCCGCAGTCGTTTTCGCAATTATCAGAGGATTCCTGCGCTATGCTGAGCAGTCGTGCAACCACTTTATTGCGTTCAAGCTCCTTGCGCTTATCCGTGACCGTGTGTTCCGTGCGCTCCGCAGACTGTGCCCTGCAAAGCTCGAAGGTCGTGACCGCGGAAATCTCATCAATATCATAACATCCGATATCGAACTTCTCGAAGTATTCTACGCGCATACTATCTCCCCAATCGTGATCGCGGCTCTTTTCACGGCAGTGATGTGCATCTTCATCGGATATTACCATCCCGTCCTCGGTGCGATTGCGCTTGCGGCTTATGCAGTTGTCGGAATCGTTGTACCGATCGTTACATCAAAGCTCAGCGGAGATGACGGACTCAGATTCAGAACAAAATCGGGTTCACTTGCGGGATTCGTTCTCGACAGTCTCCGCGGACTTTCCGAAACAATCCAGTACGGCTGCGGAGAGAAGAGACTTAATATCATGAACGACCGAACCGACGATCTCTCAACGGATGAAGAAAAAATGAAGCGGACATCGGGCAGAAATATGGCTGTCACAAATTCCGTGATCCTTGTGTTCGACCTTGTAATGCTGTTCTCTGCGGTGTTTCTTTGCCGCTCAGGCAGTATCGGATTCGACGGTGTGCTTATCCCGACAATTGCGCTGATGAGCTCATTCGGTCCCGTTGTTGCGCTCGCGGCTCTCGGAAGCACACTTCAGAGCACATTCGCCGCAGGAAACCGTGTTCTCGATATACTCGACGAGATTCCGCTGGTTGACGAAGTAAACGGAAAAGCTCCCGTATCTTTCAGCGGCGCGGCAGTTGAGAACGTGACATTCGCGTATGGGGACGAGACGATCCTCTCCGACATATCGCTCGACATTCCCGAGGGTAAGATTATCGGAATTGTCGGACGAAGCGGATGCGGAAAATCAACACTTCTCAAACTGCTCATGCGTTTCTGGAATGTGCAGGAGGGAAAGGTGAAGATCTCGGATACCCCCGTTGATGAGATCAATACGTCAAACCTGCGTGACATGGAGTCGTTCGTTACACAGGAGACACACCTCTTCCGCGACAGTATCAGAAACAATATCAGAATCGCAAAGCTCAGCGCGACTGACGAAGAGATCGAAACTGCCTGCCGCAAAGCATCGGTTCACGATTTCATAATGAGTCTGCCGAAAGGCTACGATACGGAAGTCGGCGAGCTTGGAGATACACTCTCAGGCGGTGAGCGTCAGAGACTCGGACTCGCGAGAGCATTCCTGCACGACGCCCCGATGATGCTTCTTGACGAGCCGACGAGCAATCTTGACTCACTCAACGAGGCTGTGATTCTCAGATCGCTCAGAGAAGAGAGTGACGACAAAACGGTTGTACTTGTGTCGCACCGTCAGTCAACAATGCGTATCGTTGACGCGGAATATTCCGTCGAGATGCTCTCAAAATCCGGCGGACGGGTCAGCTGATATCATTTAATGTAGTTCAATAAGAAAAAACACGGCAGCGTATGGTCAGTATTACTCAGACAGATCATGCGCCGCCGTTCTTTTTGTCTATAATGCGTGAAATTCAGTAATGGGGTTGATTTTTTGCCGTTTTTGGGGTAAAATTATGTCTGCAAAAATAAAGAATAATCAGACATGAGGCAATAATGGCAACACTACTTCTTGTTATAATCTATATAGCCTATATCGGTCTCGGCATCCCCGATTCACTGTTCGGTACGGCATGGCCCGTGATGCATCAGGATTTTGATATTCCTGTGTGGCTGGCAGGGTATATCACTCCGATATTTACGATATTTTCCGTGATCTCGAGTATGCTGTCCGCAAGACTTATCAACCGTTTCGGAACGGGCAGGGTAACAGCGGTCAGCACGGCTCTCACGGCAATCGGATTGATAGGAACAGCGTTCTCTCCGAATATTTTCTTCATTCTTATATTTTCACTCCCTCTCGGACTCGGGGCCGGAGCTGTTGATGCCGGACTGAACAATTACGTCGCAGTTCACTATAACGCGATGCACATGAGCTTTCTGCATTGCTTCTACGGTGTCGGAGTTTCGATCAGCCCTTATCTCATGTCTCTTGCGCTCGGCAATAACGAATGGAGAGCAGGATATCGCGGCGCAGGTATCATTCAGATAGTAATATCCGCGCTTGTGTTCATGGCAATCCCTCTCTGGGGCCGTGCAAAGCATAAATACAACACTCTTGATGACGGAGAGGGCGGAGAGATTGAGCCGAGAACGGTGGGTATATTTCAGCTCGCGAAAGATCCTGCGATTCGGTTCACATGGCTGTGCTTCTTCGCATCCTGCACGATTGAATGTATAAGCGGCACATGGGGAAGCACGTTCCTCGTTCAGAGCAAAGGCTTCGATGCGGATATGGCGGCAGAGATCGTGATGTTCTACTATATCGGTCTCACGCTCGGAAGATTCATCTCGGGTCTCATGGCGGCAAAGCTCAGTCCGTGGAAGATCATGATATCCGGATTCGGCGTTATGTGCGCGGCGGTGCTTATGCTGATTCTGCCTCTGCCGGAGATTTTCGCCTGTGTCGGTCTGTTCCTGATAGGACTCGGCAACGGACCTATGTACCCGAATCTCACACATCTCACACCGCTCAATTTCGGCGCAGATATATCGCAGTCAGTTATCGGATCACAGATGGTCGCGGCATATATCGGAATAATGTGTATGCCCGGCGCATTCGGAATGATCGTCAAGGCTGTCGGAGTCGGCGCATTCCCTTGGTTCAATGCAGTGATGTACGGCTTGTTTGTGTTCAGCTTCACGATGCTCATGAATGAAGTACGGAAGAATAAAAAATTACGTTTCTGATAAAAAATCCGGAGGATGGTATGATAATAAGAAAAGGACGGCATGAAGATTTAGCAGCCCTTCTTGAAATATATAATTACGAAGTAGTCAACGGTACCGCAACATTTGACATTCATCCCAAGACGATGAAAGAATGGGCGGTGTGGTTCGATCTGCACAACAAAGGCGACAATCATCCCCTGTATGTCGGCGTCGAGGGCGGAGAAATCGTCGGATATGCAACACTCTCGCCGTACAGACCGAAAGAAGCGTACATATCCACGGTCGAGCTGTCGATATATGTGTCTCCGAAGCACAGAGGACACGGCGTCGCAACAGAGCTTATGGAACATATCATCGGTGTCGCAAGAGATGACGAGGATACGCACATGATTGTGTCTGTCATTACAGCAGGAAACGATGCGAGCACATCTCTGCACCGCAAATTCGGCTTCACCCATAGCGGAACGATCCCCGAGGTAGGCGTGAAGTTCGGCAGAAAAATCGGTATTGATACGTATTATCTGATGGTTTAAGCTATCGAATGGTGTAGAATAAATAACAAAATCCCGGAGAGGGACGGAAGATTCCGTTCTGATTCCGGGGTTTTTATTGCTGATTTCTATTTGTATCGGCTTTTCGTCGGAAACTGTCGAGCCTTATTTTTTCATGATATTGTCAAGCTCGCAGACGCTGTCATATAAATAACGGATATAGGGCAGAATAGGATAATCAAATTCAAAAACACTTTCAAGAGTCAGGTATCCGTCATATCCGGCAGATTGAAGTGCTGCAAGAACACTCCTCCAATCGACAGTACGTCTTGAGTAGTAAGCATCATGCGGCGGCATAAACGGCGGAAAATGATTGTCGTTGACGCCGTCATTGTTGTGGACGTGTGTGCCTTTAATGCGTTTTCCGAGTGTACGGATCCGTTCTGCATGATCAGTATCTACCAGATTGGCATGACCGAAATCCCATATTGCCGCTATGTGACTGCTGTTCATTTTGTCGATGAGTTCGCAATGGTCTTCCGCGATCCACGAATAGAAAAACGGATGTGCATTGGGGTATTTCATTAAGTTTTCTATTCCGAGCAGGACATCGGATTTTTCGCACTGCTCAGCCAAAGGAGCAAAAGCAATGATATTTTCTTCCAATGAACGCTGTCTGTCAACGGCGGTTTCGCGTGGTCTTCCGGGCAGTATCACGCTTCTCGGGTGTACCGCACAGATTTCGGCACCAAGCATTTCGGTGGCTTTTATTGAACGAAGCAGAGCTTTTTCCATGTCAGGATCTCTGATTTCCGCTGAGATCAGCAGATCATAGTATGGCGAATGTGTCTGAATACAGCACAGCCCATATTTTGAAAACAATTCTCCGATCTCAGAAACATATTTCTCCCAATTGCTGTCGAGAAGCGGTTTTTCGTCTCCGAAAGCCATTGATACATACCGGAAACCGCATTCAGCCATTGCACTGACTGTGATATCAAGCGGTTCGGTATTTCTGATTTGAAGCGCAACTTTTCTGTCCATTTTATCTCTCCTTTTTCATGTATTTCATCCCGTTTTCATCGGTTTCCAGGCGAAGCGCAAACGGAAAAATATCCGCATCTGTACACAGGCAGAAATCCTGTTCGGGGAAAATGTCATTTTGTTCCTTGTCAAAGAACTTGGCACCCGAAGTATGTTTCAGTTTTTCGATTTCTTTATGCAGGGGGATGGGATTGTTCTCAAGCAAACTTTTTATGTACAGAGCACAAAGAGTATCTTCATCTGTCGGGATTTCTCCCCCCAAACCCATGCAGACCAAACTGACATTATCAATTCCGCTATTTACAATATATTTTGCTGTTGCGGCGGCGTTAACCAGGCTTGCACCCAAAATAATCTCAGCATTTTCAGCTCCGAAAAGCCCCTGTGTACCTGCGCTTGTCGTGTGAACTACGGTTTTGTTCCTGAGATCAACGCCTTGAAGCTGTGAAGGAGAATTGCCGTAGTCAAAACCTTCGCAGATTTTTCCGCCTCTTTCTCCTACGAGCAGAACATCTGGATTTTCTTTTTTGTATCGGTATGCAGTTTCGATATCTGCCACAGGAAATATCTTATCGGCACCGTTGGCAAATAGATATGTTTCTACAGAAAAAGCACGAAACACGTCGATTATGACCGCGATACCGCGAGCCTTTTTTGCACCGTCAAGAAGATGCAGTATATTGATGTTCATTTGTTTTTGTCCCGATTCAATATTATATCTTTATCTCATTTCGCCGTCAGCCGTTTTCAGCATATCAATGATCGGCAGATTCTGCGGACACGCACCTTCACACGCTCCGCATCCGATGCATTTCGACGCGTCTTTTTCTTCGGCTATGTATTTTGCATATCTTTCGTTTCCATCGAGCTTCATACCGTAGAGGAAAAGATTGTTCCAGATTCCGAATGTACCGGGAATATCAACGCCGTTCGGGCAGGGCATACAGTATTTGCAGTTCGTACATCCGATCTTTGTTCTGCTGTTGTAAGCATCGCGTACCTTGTCGATGAGCTGTTTTTCTTCATCTGTCATGATGCCGGTCTCACAGTGGGAGAATATCTCAAGATTGTCTCTGCACTGCTCCATTGATGTAACGCCCGAGAGAACGCATCCGACTTCGGGATGATCGCAGATCCAGCGGAACGCCCATTCAACGGGAGTACGCTTGACGGGGAATTCGTCGTAGAGCTTCTGTACGTTTTCGGGAGCATTTGCCAGCTTGCCGCCGAGAAGTCCTTCCATGATGACAACCGGAATACCCTTTGATCCGGCATATTCGAGACCCTTGATCGTTGCCTGCTTGTTTACATCCATGTAGTTGAACTGGATCTGGCACATATCCCAGTCGTACGAGTCGATGATTTTAACGAATGCATCGAAATTGTCGTGGAACGAGAAGCACGCATACTTGATCTTGCCGGACGCTTTTGCTTTGTCGAGGAAGTCGAGTATGCCGAGTGAGAGAACCTTTTCCCACTTGTCAAGGCTGAGCGAGTGGACGAGATAGAAGTCGATGTGATCAGTCTCGAGATTCGCAAGCTGTTCGTCAAGGAATCTGTCCATGTCCTCGCGTGTTTCGCACATCCATGTCGGGAGCTTCGTTGCGAGATATACCTTTTCGCGGTATCCGTCGCGGAGTGCGTGTGCAAGAGCTGTTTCGTTTCGTCTGCCGGAGTAAACATAGGCAGTATCAACATAATTTACGCCGTTGTCGATTGCGTAACGTACTATAGGAGTGGAGATGGATTCGTCAACAACGTCGATTCCTTCTTCATTTTTTATCATCGGGAATCGCATGAATCCCACGCCGAACGCGGAGATATCAATCCCGAGCTTTCCGAATTTTCTGTAATTCATAATATATACCTTTCAATACATTAATATACGGTTTTGTAAATCAGCGGTTTTTCGTCAGGTCTGCTGTCGGAGTACTCAACGCATCGCGCGAATCTTTCTTCGGCATCGCTGAGTTTTGCTTCATCGGACGAGTAAAGCCGAGCGATTACATCTCCTGCGCTGACATAGCCGCCGACTGTTTTCTCGATCGTGATGCCTGCAGAGAGATCGGGGGTGTCATCTTTAGTCAGCCGACCTGCGCCGAGTGTGCAGGCTGCCTGCCCGATTCCTTCCGCGTCAAGATGCGAGATGTACCCGCTGCGCGCAGCTTTGACTTCTCTGATGCATCCGCCGACGGGGAGTTTGTTTTCCGTGATGTATGAAATATCACCACCCTGCGCCGCGATCCATTCGAGAAATTTTGCATATGCTTTTCCGCTGTCAATTGCATCACGGACGAGTGCATCTGCCTGATCGAGCGGAATTTCCGAAGCCAGAGACAGCATATTTGCCGTAAGTGAGACCGAGACTTCGTAAAGCTCGCCTTTTGTCTCCCCTTGGAGAACCTGTACGGCTTCAATTACCTCAAGCGAGTTGCCGATGTTTTTGCCGAGCGGTTTGTCCATATCCGTGATCAGCGCGCAGATCCTGCGTCCGTTTGCTTTTCCGATGTTTACCATGACACGTGCGAGATTTTCGGCATCTTCTGCGGTTTTCATGAACGCGCCGCTTCCGTATTTTACGTCAAGCACGATCGACTCAGCGCCGGACGCGAGCTTTTTCGACATGATGCTTGAAGCAATCAGCGGGATCGAATCAACTGTCGCCGTGACATCACGGAGTACGTACAGCTTTTTGTCGGCAGGCGCAAGATTTCCGGTTTGGGAAACGATTGCAACGCCGATTCTTTCGACCTGAGCCATGAATTCATCGTTTGTGATGGATGTGCGGAATCCGGGGATAGATTCGAGCTTGTCGATCGTACCGCCTGTGTGACCGAGTCCGCGTCCCGACATTTTTGCAACGGAGAGTCCGAGTGATGCGGCTGTCGGTGCGATAATCAGGGAAGTTTTGTCACCCACGCCGCCTGTACTGTGCTTGTCTGCGGTTTTTTCGAGAGATGAGAGATCGACAGTATCGCCCGACATCATCATATGATAAGTGAGGCTCGCGGATTCTTCGTCCGTCATCGAGTTGAGACAAACAGCCATACAGAAAGCCGATGCCTGATAGTCCGGAATATCACCTGCCGTGTAGCCGTCAACGAAGAACTTTATCTCCGCATCGGTTAGGGCGAGGGCTCTTTTTTTCTTTTCTATGATATCGTACATTCTCATTTTTCGTTACCTCCGCAGATGTCCGCCGCTGAAAAAGAGTACGGCATGATCTCGTCAAGCGTGTGCTCGCGGATGTCCGTGCCGTCTGTTACAACGATCACAAAATCGCCGCCGCAGAACTCACGCATAACCTGACGGCAGACACCGCACGGATATGTGAAGTCCGAGACACCGTCAGATCCGCCGCCGATCACCGCGATTTTTTTGAATGATGTCCTGCCCTCGGAGACTGCCTTGAATATAGCTGTCCTCTCGGCGCAGACAGTCGGAGTGAACGCCGCGTTTTCGATATTGCATCCTGTGTATATCTTTCCGTCATCGGTCAGAAGAGCCGCTCCTACACGGAATCCGGAATACGGGGAATATGAGAGCTTCATTGCTTCTGCCGCATATGACATCAGTTCGCGTGAATCCATAAATGCACCTCTCGCTGTTGGGGTTGAATTATTCTTCGGTTGTTGTTTCGCTTTCGTCAGATTCTTTTTCTTCGCTGTCATCTTCGTAAAGCGCGGTGACGACATCGGATTTTGTGATCTTCATGAGATCGTCGCGCGATACGGAATCAAGCTCAGCTATACGGTTTGCCTGTTCGGTGAGGATTTTCTCGAATGTGTTTCTGACTCCGCGCGCATTGCCGAATTCACCTGCCGCTTCGGATACAGCCGTGAGATATTCGCGTATAGCTTCCTCGGCGTCGGAATCTAGAACGTAGAAGCTCTTTGAACAGTTGAGCTTGAAGATGCCGAACATTTCCTCTGCTGTGTAGTCTGCGAAGTCTATGTATTTGTTGAAGCGTGAACGGAGACCGGGGTTTGAATCCACGAATTCCTCCATCAGCTCGGTATATCCCGCAACGATCACAACGAGATCATCACGGTTGTCTTCCATTGCTTTGAGAATTGTGTCGACTGCTTCGAATCCGAAATCGTTCTCGCTTTTTGAGGTGAGTGCATATGCCTCGTCAATGAAGAGAACGCTTCCGATGGCACTTTCGATAACCTTTGACGTTTTGATAGCTGTCTGACCGATGTATCCGGCAACAAGTCCGCTTCTGTCAACTTCAATCAGCTTACCTTTGGTGAGAAGTCCGAGTGAGTGATAGACTCTCGCCATAAAGCGTGCGATCATAGTTTTGCCCGTACCCGGATTGCCGGAGAACACGAGGTGCAGCGACATATCGGGATTCGGCAGATTGTTGTCCTGACGCAGCTTGTAGACCGTCGCCATGTTGATGAGGTTCTTTACTTCCTTTTTGACTTCCTCGAGTCCGATGTATGTGTCAAGCTCGCGGCGGAGATCGTCAATGTCTTCCTTCTGCGGAATATCTTCTTCGTTTTCCTCCGGCGGATTTGCGTCAGATGTGTCGGATGCCTTGGTGAGATTTTTGCTCAAATCCTGCTGAGCGGGGGTGTTCTCACTCACATTCGGCTTGACGGGTTCATCTTTTTCGGGAGTCTGTTCCGTTTTTTTCTGATTCCCTCTCGATGCGCCCCAGATATCATCGCTTAGACGTCTGATGTTGTTCTCGGTCATTTTTCGTATAAGATCGAGCTGGAGGGAGATTATTTCATCTTTCTTGTCTGCCATTATTTGACAACACCCTTTTTAAGAATAACATTCGCGTAAATAGCGCCCTCGCCTGTGACAACGACAGCGTAAGCCTTTTTCGCTCTTTCGTAGAACTCAAATCTTTCGAGGAAAACGGGTTCTTTGTCTGTGTGAGGCGCGATGATCTTCTTGTATTCTTCCCAGATCGGAATGTCGAGATCGCGGTCGGATTCGGTCTTGTCCATGAGATAAACATTGTTGTCATATGTATCGAGAGGGAAGAGCTCAAGAACGGCATTCAGAAGCTCGGGAACACCGCAGGCGTCTGAGCGAAGTACAATGCGTCCGATGCTCTCTCCGGGGAAGTTGCCGTCGGAGAAAACTATTTCGTCGCCGTGACCCATTTTCGCGAGGATCATAAGAAGTTCGGGAGAGATGATTTTGTTGATACCTTTGAGCATGATTGTTACTCCTTTTGTTGTAGTGATAAATTGAATTTGAATATATTTTACCACAAATATATAGTAAATAAAAGTGATATGCGATTAATTTTACGGGAAATTATATAATTTTTTGCATTCCGGCGATTTGTTTAATAAATTACCCTTGACTGATCCGCGGTATTCAAGTATAATTCAGACAGAGTAATATCGGATAAAGCAAAGGAGTACGGTATATGAACTTTACCCACACAGCGCAGTCGTGCGATACAGTACGTCTGTCAGCATTCATCACAACGCCTGACGACTATGATCCCTCAAAGGAATCGCTCCCGATGATCTTCTTTCTGCACGGACAGGGTGAGCGAGGCGATGATCTCGAGATCGTGAAAGGCGGCGGCATCGCGAGACTGTTCAAGGATGATCCCACATACAAAGGTGTGCGTGCGATCACGGTGTCTCCTCAGTGTCCCGACGGATTCTACTGGACGCATTTTATGATTCAGCTCAAGCTGCTTCTTGAAGAAGTAATCGTAAGATTCAACGCCGACCGCAAGAGAATAGCAATCACCGGTCTTTCGATGGGCGGCTTCGGAACATGGGAAATGCTGATGACATATCCCGGACTGTTCTCATGCGGAGCTCCCGTATGCGGAGGAGGTATCCCGTGGAATGGCGGTGCTTTCAAGGATATGAAGCTGAGAGTATTCCATGGAGTTGACGACAACGTAGTGCCGATTCTGTGTTCCGTTACAATGGTAAACGCTGCGAGAAGATGCGGTGCGGATGTTGACTTCTTCACATACGACAAAGTCGGTCACGCAAGCTGGGTTCCGGCGTACGAAGGATCGGATCTTCTCCGGTGGCTCACCGAGCAGTCGCTGTGAACTGAATAAAATGATAAACGGCTGTATGCTCCGTTGAATCCAGCGGAACCCCAGCCGTTTTTTGCTTATTTCTTTCCCTCCCGTATCATCCGCCTCAGCTCACCGAGCGCATCGTTCAGTCCGCCGATTTCGTCAATCAGTCCGATCCCCACCGCTTCTTCGCCGTCGATGATCGAGCCTACATCAGTCGCAATCTGATCCGTACGCATGAGAAGCAAATCAAGAACATCCCCCGACACACGCGAGTGCGAACAGATGAATTTTACGATCCTCTCCTGCATACGCTCAAAGTAGTAGTAAGTCTGAGGTACCCCGACAACTGTGCCGCTGATGCGAACGGGATGGATCGTCATCGTGGCAGTCGGTACGATGAACGATTTTGACGCAGATACAGCAAGAGGTACGCCGATCGAATGACCGCCTCCGAGTACCAGCGAAACCGTCGGTTTTGTCATGCTCGCTACCATTTCCGCGATCGCAAGACCTGCCTCGACATCTCCGCCCATTGTGTTCAGTATCATCAGCATACCGTCGATCTCACGGCTTTCTTCAATTGAAACAAGCAGAGGAATGATGTGCTCGTATTTTGTGGCTTTCTGACCGTCTCCGAGAAGGTAGTGCCCTTCGATTTGCCCGATGATCGTCAGACAGTGGATCGTTTCTTCGCCGGATGACGAGATCACGCTTCCGCTTTTTATGATGCCCTCTAATTTTTCCTCCGAGGTTGAGTTCTTTGATTCGTCAGTGGTGTTTTCGTTCTGCGTGCT
>CAZPPN010000005.1:0-13210 GCA_964588425.1 uncultured Ruminococcus sp.
CGACTTTTGAAGGACACACGATAGGCGTCACCGAAGTCAGGGATGAATCGAACGAATCGGATGCTCGGAAAGCCGCACGGAGCGAGAAAATTCCGCCGCGAAGTTCATCCCCAAAGGTAGTGAACACCGTCGACGGACCGAGATACGTCACATCATCATACAAAAACCGATCCGTTCACTCAAAGTACCGCGGAAATCAGAGCAGCATGAACTCTCCGCGCCGTGAAGCGTCAAAGGAAGTGCGCTCTTACTCTCCCGACAGTATGCTCATCCGCAAGATCGATGTGCGCTCATGGGAGACCGATGTGGAATTCTACGGCAGATTCGCGAATGACGCTCTGTCAAGCCACAATTCCGCACCGTCCGCAGACTACACCCAGCCGTGCACGCCTGTTCCGTACAATTCGTATGTTCCGCAATACTCGCATATGAGCAGGATGCAGGTCGAATACTACCGCTGGGTACGCGAAAACATCCGTCACGGACTCTTTCCCGAATGCGATGCGGCTTATCTCCAGCTATACATTTTCGAGATCATCAACCTGCCCGACGTAATTCCTCCGTCTGAAGGAGCATCAATCCTCGCGAAAATCTGGACCGGATACAGAAAGGCATATCCGCGCCTCGACGGTTATCTGTGCGAATGGATGGCGGACTACTGCATGATCCACGCACTCCCTCTGCCAGATGGGATAAAGAGCATCCGTCACGAGATCGCACACAAGGCACAGTTCAAGGAATTCTACCTCGATATGCCGAAAGAGCCGACAGCGGACGAAATGGCTGACACGGCAAAGGCACTCCTTGAGGTTTCATCCGACTACGATTACCGCACAAGCCGATACTATCCCGACAACAGCGAAGCATACGAAAAGCACATCCCTGCGGCAATCGCGGAAGTTCTGCTGCAGTCACACAAAAGCGGACGCGGTATTCTCTCGCTTGATCGGATTTACAAAATGACACGTGACAGCTACTGCGGAGCTATCGTTTCGTCCGGCATAAAGCGCAGAGTTGACATCGAATTCACATCATTCACACGCCGTGCGGATTCCCGTCAGTCGATAACGGCTCTCGCCAAATACGCCGAGAACAAGGTGCGTGTGATATGCGGAGTCAAGGCGAAACTGGGATGCGACAAGGCTGATCCGGAAGACACCGCCGTGATTGACAGATATTTCGCGCCGATGATCACGGAAAAGACCAAAAAATCGTCGGACGACAGATATATGCCCGACGATTATCTGAAAAACTACGAAGCGGAATACTCGGGATTTGATTTTTCCGCCGCTGCCGAGATCGAAAAGCAGTCATGGGTCAACACATCCCGCCTCACCGGTGAAGATTTTACAGGTGAAGACTACACCGCCGATGTGCCGGCATCAGAAGAATACACCGCCGAAGACGCGCCGCCGATTGACGGTGAGATAGGCTTTGAGACAACGGTGATCGAATCCGGGGACGACAACGCCGACACAAGCGAAGCGATAGTTCACTCCGCGGATGAAGCTGAAACATCGGATAAAACAGAAGAATCGGAAGTGGCAGAAGAGACAGACATAACGGACAAAACGGACGACAGCCTCGAAAAAGAAGCCGTACGCGCCGCGCTGGATGGTAAATTCAAGAATTTCTGCCGTGATCGCGGACTATACGAAGGCGAGATCGCTGACCGGGTGAACAGCATTTTCCTTGACGAGATCGGTGACATCATACTTGAAGACACGGGCGGCGGATACACAATGATCGAAGATTACAGAGAGGATACAGAAAATTGGCTAACAACATAAACAGCAAAGATTCAACGGCAAAGGTGCCGCGCAGGATTCTCGGGACTCTGCTCTCATCCCTCTCGGCGGGGGTTGTTCCGAGAAGCGGCGCGCCGTACATTGCGATCGGACGCACAGACGAGATCGAGGCTCTGACGAACTCCCTCGACCGTGTATCGGACGGTGAAGGCGCGACAAAATTCATCATCGGACGCTACGGATCGGGCAAAAGTTTTCTGATCCAGCTCTCCCGCGGATACGCACTTGACCGCGGATTTGTCACAGCGGACGCCGATCTCTCACCCGAGCGCAAATTATCGGGCAGCGGCGGTGCGGGGCTTGCGACATACCGTGAGCTGATGAAAAACATTGCGGTAAAGTCCTCCCCCGACGGAAACGCGCTCCCCGTAATACTCGGAAAGTGGTTCACGAAGATCGGCTCAGATCTCGTCGCGGACGGATTTGATCGGTCAAGTGAAGAATACTCTATCGAATTCGGTCGCAGGATCATGAAAAATCTGCGTGAGCTTGAATCTGACGTAGGCGGATTTGATTTTGCGTCCGTGCTCAGGGAATACTACAATGCGTGGCGTGACGACGATAACATGAAGCAGTCCGCCTGTCTGAAATGGATCAGAGGCGAATACGGCACGAGGACGGAAGCAAGGCAGGCAACAGGGATACGTTCGCTCTCGGTGATCAACGACGACAACTGGTACGATCATCTGAAGCTGCTGACGGCATTTGTACGGCTTGTGGGTTACTCCGGGTTATGTATATACATTGACGAATGTGTTAATCTTTACAAGATCCCGAACCGGATTTCGCGCGAGAACAACTACGAAAAGATTCTTGCGATGTTCAACGACACGATGCAGGGACGCGCGCCGGGGCTTATGATCGTATTCGGGGGTACACCGCAGTTTCTCGAGGACAGCAGGCGCGGTTTATACAGCTACGAGGCACTGAGGAGCCGTCTTGCTGACGGACGGTTCGGTGGCGGAGAGCTGCGTTCGCTCATGCAGCCCGTACTGAGGCTGAAGCGTTTATCCGACAGTGAGCTTTACGCGCTTGTGATCCGTCTTGCGTCATTACACAGCGAATATCACAAATGGGAAGCCGGTGCTGTGGTATCGGAAGAGAACATGAAGTCATTTCTGATGCAGTCGATGGCACGCGAGGGAGCTGAATCAATGATAACGCCCCGCGAGGTTATCCGTGATTTTGTGACGGTACTTGATCTGCTGTACACGAATCCCGGCAGGACGTTTGACGAGATTGCAGGCACGGTATCGCGCTCGTCTGCCGTCAGCGATGAAGACAATGATGCGGCGGAAGAAGCGGGCAGTGGCGGTGCAGCAGACAAGCCGAAGATCACGCTTGACGATATTGAGTTTTGATTGGCAATACACCAAGGCAATATACCAAAACGAAAATATCGTAGGGCGGTGCCTTGTGTGCCGCCGGCGAACGAATTTGCTGAGATGTAATAAAATACAGATAGGTGTACGATATAGTTCTTCTTTTTTCTCTCTTTATCGAGAGAAGAAAAAAGAAGCAAAAAAGAGAGAACTTTTTCGGACGTCCTGGGTGTTTCGAGATCTGCGGATCTCGACAAGGGACGTTGTCCCCTTGACCCCTACCAACTTTTGAAAAAGTTGGATCAAAACTTTTTTGAGGACTACGTTTTACTTTAATTTATAGAGAGGATGCGCCATGTCAGTTTTTGAAAAATATTCACCTTTCATCAGAGAATTCATTTACAGTCACGGCTGGGAATCTCTCAATCCCGTTCAGGTTGCGGCGGCTGAGATCATTTTCTCCACCGACTGCAACATGCTTCTCCCCTCTCAGACAGCGTCAGGCAAGACCGAGGCGGCATTTTTCCCCATCCTCTCCGAATTTTACGATGATATGCCGCAGTCGTTCGGTGCGCTCTACATTGCTCCGCTGAAATCTCTCATCAACGACCAATTCGGGCGCATCTCCGAGCTATGTGACGAGACCGGAATCCCGGTTTATCACTGGCACGGTGATGTTGCGGCATCCCACAAGCAGAAAGCTCTCCGTGAACCTCGCGGCATTCTCCAGATCACGCCCGAATCGCTTGAAGCCATGCTGATCACGCGCTCGTCCGATCTCATCCGTCTGTTCGGAGACTTGAGGTACATTGTCATCGATGAGATCCACACGCTCACAGGAAGCGACCGAGGAAATCAGATCATCTGCCAGCTCGCTCGTCTGCGTGACAAAACAGGAGTCTCTCCCCGACGAATCGGACTTTCCGCAACGCTCGGGGACATGGAGCGCGCTGCAAACTGGCTCGGTGCAGGAAGCGGACGTGACACCACAGTTCCGTCTATCCCGCCTGCGAAAGTCAAATGGAAGCTCGGCATGGAACATTTCTACATTATTGACAAAGATGTTGCCGAGATCGTTACTCCAGAAAACAACCGCCCCGAGGAGAAAATATCACTCGACAAAGGGTACGAATATATTTACGAAGCCACAAAAGGCAAAAAATCGCTCGTCTTCTCAAACTCACGCGAAGAAACCGAATACATCTGTGCCACACTCCGCGAGATAGCCGAATACCGCGGTGAACGTGATGTTTTTCTGATCCACCACGGATTCCTCTCCGCAAGCATACGCGAAGAAGCCGAGATGAAAATGAAAGACGAAGACATTCAGGCTGTCGCGTGTGCCACGGTTACAATGGAGCTGGGCATCGACATCGGCCGACTTGAGCGAGTAATACAGCAGGGATCGCCCAATTCGGTGTCGTCATTCCTGCAGAGACTCGGACGAAGCGGACGCAGAGGTGATCCGCCGGAGATGATGATGGTATTCCGCGAAGAAAACGCTCTGCCGAACACTCCCCTGCCCGAGCTGATACCGTGGGATCTGTTGAAAGCGATCGCAATCGTTCAGCTTTACATTGAGGAAAGATTCATCGAACCGCCGGCTATCAGAAAATGCCCGTTCTCACTCCTGTTCCAGCAGACACTCTCGACCGTTGCCTCATCCGGTGCGATCACGGCGAAAAAGCTGGCTGAAAAAATCCTCTCCCTGCCGCCGTTTGAATACATCGACGAGAGTGACTACAAAACCCTGCTGCTCTCGATGATAAACAACGACTGGCTGGAAATGACGGACGACAGAGAGATCATTGTCGGTCTGCGCGGCGAAAGGCTCGTTAATTCGTTCAAGTTCTACGCCGTATTCAAAGATACGGAAGACTACACCGTAAGATGCGAATCGGATGAAATCGGCGTGATCACAACTCCCCCTCCGGTCGGTGACAGATTTGCTCTCGCAGGCCGTGTGTGGGAAGTCGAAGAGCTCGATATCCCGAGACACCTGATCTACGTCAAAGCAGTCAGCGGAAAAATGGAAATAAGCTGGCCCGGCGACTACGGCGAGGTTCATACTCGTATTCTTGAGAGAATGCGTCAGGTGCTCAGAGAAGATACGGAATACCCGTACCTCAGAGAAGGTGCGCTCGCAAGACTCAGAGTGGCACGCGCTGTTGCGAGAAATACAGGACTGTGCGAAAGCTGTATTCTTCCGCTCGGGGGATATACATGGGCACTGTTCCCGTGGCTCGGTACACGCAGCTTCCGTACACTGAGACGGTATCTCGTCCGGAATGCAGGTCAGTATAAGCTCAGCGGAATGGAGTTTGATGGCTGCTATTATATGACGTTCAAGCTCGAGGGCGGACGGGGCGACGATATGATGCGTACTCTCGCGAAGAAGATCAGCGCTGAGGGGATAGACCTCGATTCGCTGATATCGCCGACAGAATGCCCCGTTTTTGAAAAATATGACGAATTCATCCCGTCGGAATTGCTCCGTAAAGCATACCGCGCGGATAAACTCAGATCGGACGAAATATATAAACGCGCCGAAGAGTTTGTACTTTAGCTTAAGCCCAACTCAAACCGCATAAAGTTTTGGTCAAACTTTTTCAAAAGTTTGTGGGTTCTTAGGGTGAAACCCTGAGCCGAGATCCGCAGATCCCGGAACACCCAACCCGTCCGAGGAGTTCCTCTTTTGCTACTTTTCTCCTCGATAAAGGAGAAAAGTAGAGACGAGTGACCACCTCTCCCACTGTTAACTGAAAAAAATCCAAAAGCAAAGGAAATATAAAACTATGCCGCAGTATATCAGCGTACGCGGAGCGCGGATGAATAACCTCAAAAATATTGATGTTGACATTCCGCGTGACCGGCTCGTTGTCCTGACAGGCCTCTCAGGATCGGGCAAATCCTCGCTCGCTTTCGACACAGTCTACGCCGAAGGACACCGCCGCTTCGTGGAATCACTCTCCTCTTATGCGCGTATGTTCATCGGTCAGCTCGATAAACCCGATATCGACTCAATCGAAGGCCTCTCACCCGCAATCTCAATCGACCAGAAAACCACATCCAAAAACCCGCGCTCCACAGTCGGTACTGTCACCGAAATCTATGACTACCTCCGACTCCTCTACGCACGTCTCGGCGTACCCCATTGCCCCGTATGCGGACGCGAGATCAGACAAACCTCAACCGATGTCATCATCGACAAAATCATGGAACTGAATGAGGGCGAGCGCTTCATGATCCTCTCACCCGTCGTCAGAGCTAAAAAGGGACGCCAGGAAAAAGTCATCGCCGATGCAAAAAAGGACGGCTATGTCCGCGCCAGAATCGACGGCATAATCTATGACCTCACAGAGGATATCGAACTCGATAAAAACCTCCGCCATACGGTTGAGCTTGTCATCGACAGACTTGTGATGAAACCCGACCTCCGCGGACGACTCACAGACTCGGTCGAGTGCGCTATCCGTGAATCCGACGGCTCCGTTATCGTCGTGACTGTTCCGCGATCCGGTGAAGATGCGGTGGAGCAGGAGTATTCCACAAACTACGCCTGCCCCGAGCACGGAATCAGTTTCGGTGATATAGAACCGCGTATGTTCTCGTTCAATAACCCGTTCGGCGCGTGTCCGACCTGTACAGGACTCGGCGTTCTCCGTACAGTCGACGAAAAGAAAGTCATACCGGATAAATCCCTCTCTCTCTCGGGCGGCGCAATCGCTGTCAACGGATTCAAAACGCTCACCGACGATAGCTGGAACGGCCCGCTCATCCTCGCCGCTGTCGAAAAGTTCGGAGTCGATCTCGATACCCCCCTCAGCGAATATCCAAAAGCCGCTTACAATGTGCTGCTTAACGGATCGGATGAAAAATTCACCGTCACACGTCACTTCGGCGGACGTTCGCAGACACAGACTCTCGCTTACGAGGGTATCCTCAAAATGGTCGAAAACCGCGCTCAGCCGAATGCATGGGAGCATGAATACTATGAGCAGTTCCTTACCGATCATATCTGTCCCGACTGCGGAGGCGCAAGACTGAACAGCGATGCCCTCGGAATTACGGTCGGCGGCAAAAATATCCACGAATACTGCTCGCTCTCAATCTCCGATGCGCTTGATTTCACAAACTCCCTCGAGTTCACCGAAACCGAAATGCAGATCGCTCGCGAGATCATCAAAGAACTCCGCAGCCGTCTCGGATTCCTCAAAGCGGTGGGACTCGATTACCTCACTCTCTCCCGCAAAAGCTCAACTCTCTCGGGCGGCGAAGCCCAGCGTATCAGACTTGCCACACAGATCGGCTCTTCCCTCGCAGGTGTTCTCTACATCCTTGACGAGCCGTCGATCGGTCTGCATCAGAGAGACAACAGCAAGCTGATCGCAACGCTGAAAAACCTGCGCGATCTCGGAAACTCGGTCATCGTGGTCGAGCATGACGAAGAAACCATGCAGGCGGCGGACTACATCATCGACATCGGACCGGAAGCCGGCATCCATGGTGGAAAAGTCGTCGCATGCGGTACACCTGCGGAAGTTGCGGCTGACGAGAACTCGATCACGGGTGCATTCCTCTCGGGCAGGAGACAGATCAAAGTTCCCGAGATACGCCGTGCAGGAAACGGTCACAAGCTGACAGTCATCGGCGCGAGAGAAAACAACCTCAAAAACATCACGGTGAACTTCCCACTCGGATGCTTCGTCTGCGTGACTGGCGTATCGGGCTCGGGAAAATCGTCGCTCGTGAACTCAATACTCTACTCTTCCCTTGCACACACGCTCATGCGGTCGATCACGTATCCGGGGGATCACGACAGAATCGAGGGGATCGAGCATCTTGACAAGATCATCGCCATCGACCAGTCTCCGATCGGCCGCACACCGAGATCGAACCCTGCGACTTACACGGGACTGTTCACCGACATCCGCAATCTGTTCGCGATGACGCCGGGAGCAAAAATGCGCGGCTACAACAGCGGACGGTTCTCGTTCAATGTACGCGGCGGACGGTGCGAGGCGTGTGAAGGCGACGGTGTGAAGAAGATCGAGATGCATTTTCTCCCCGACGTGTATGTGACCTGCGACGTATGCCACGGAAAGAGGTACAACCGCGAGACTCTTGAGGTGAAGTACAAGGACAAAAGCATCTCGGATGTGCTGGAGATGACGGCGGACGAAGGCGTTGAATTCTTCCGCGACATTCCGAAGATCTCGAACAGGCTGAAGCTGTTATGCGACGTAGGACTCGGGTACATCAAGATCGGGCAGTCATCGACGACGCTCTCTGGCGGTGAAGCACAGCGAGTGAAGCTGGCAACGGAGCTGTCGAAGAGATCGACCGGCAAGACGCTGTATGTGCTTGACGAGCCGACGACGGGACTTCACTCAGCGGATGTTGAGAAGCTGATCGTGATACTTGAGCAGCTTGTTGATGCCGGGAACACTGTTGTGGTGATCGAGCACAATCTTGACGTGATAAAGTGTGCGGATCACATAATCGACATGGGTCCCGAGGGAGGCGACGGCGGCGGGTGCGTCATTGCCGAAGGAACTCCCGAAGAGGTCGCGCAGTGCGAATTCTCATACACCGGCCAGTATTTGAAAGATAAACTCAAACTCTAAACCGCACATTCCCCCCAACACGCGAAGCGTCTCACAAAAGTTTGATCAAACTTTTCAAAGTTTGCGGGTTCTTAGGGCAGCGCCCTGAGTGGGTTCTTAGGGTGAAACCCTGAGTCGGGGCGACCACGTCCCGAAAATCTCTTCTCAGATTTATTTATCAAATCAAGATATATTAAATTGCTCGCTCTACTTTTTTTCTCCTTTATCGAGGAAGAAAAAAAGTAGCAAAAAAAGAGGAACTCCCTCGACGTCCTGGGTGTTTCGAGCTTGCAAGCTCGACCAGGGACGCTTGGTCCCACGGAGTTGATAAAATCAACTCCTCGAGTTTCTTTGAAACTCCGTTGGATACCCTGCCAACTTTTGAAAAAGTTGGATCAAAACTTTCTGATGGCAATGTGCGGCTTGAATTTTTACTATGGAGGACCACTCATGAAAAAACGCGCACTCGGCATTTCTCTCTACTTACTCGCTGTTATTCTCCTGATCGGCATTGTCTACTATGTCACTCTCCCGCCGATCTCGATCTACTCCGGCGAATTCTGGGTTTTCTTCTTCTTCATCGACATTATCATCCTCGTCTCTTACTACATAATCGGCATCATCTCCGGCAAAATCTTCGCCGAACTGATCCAAGACCCAAGCGGAAACGTCCGTATCAACACCGGCAAAAACGTAAAAACTTCCGCTTTCACAAAAGTTCTCCTCATCCTCTCCGCAGCTGTTATCCTTTTCATCATCGTCGGTTCCGTCCTCTCTTCCCAGATGTTCCGCGCGAAAACTTACAGCTCGCTCATCACTGTTGAGGACGCAAACTTCGCTTCCGACATTGCCGAGACCGAATACGTATCCGATATCGCGCTCATGGACACGGCTTCCGCACGCATCATCGGTGCGCGTACTCTCGGTACTCTCTCCGATCTCGTATCGCAGTACAACGTCTCCGACAGCTACACTCAGATCGCAATGAGCAGCTCGGGTGACGACGGTGCAAAGCCTTACAAGGTTGCTCCGCTTGAATACGCATCATTCTTCAAGTGGCTCACGAACCAGTCATCGGGTATCCCGGGTTATGTTAAAGTCGACGCTGTCCGTTTTGATGCGGAATTCGTCCGACTCGAAGGCGACTTCATCAAATACAGCCCCTCGGCATATCTCGCAAAAGACCTCTACCGCACGCTCAGATTCAAGTATCCGAGTGCAATCTTCGGAAGCATCTGTTTTGAAGTAGACGACAGCGGTCATCCCTACTGGGTAGCATCCACAATGAAGCCGAACGCAGGTCTCTTCGGTGCAATGGACGTTGACACGGTTATCACGCTCGACGCCTGCACGGGTGAGACTGCGGAATACAAGCCCGCCGAGTCGCCCGAGTGGATCGACATTGTCTACTACGGTGATCTGATCTGTCAGAAATACGACTGGTACGGTATGCTCCGCGGCGGCTACATCAACTCTGCATTCTCACAGACAAACTGTGTTGTCACGACCGACGACTTCGGCTACAAGATCATCGGCAATGACGTATACATCTTCACGGGCGTTACATCAACCTCGAACGATGAAGCGAACATCGGCTTCATCCTCGCGAACAGCAGAACCGGCGAGTACAAATTCTTCAGCGTTCCCGGTGCGGAAGAATACAGCGCAATGTCCGCGGCTGAAGGATCGGTACAGCAGTACAGATATCAGGCATCGTTCCCGTCACTCATCAATGTCGGCGGTGAAGCTACATACATCATGGTTCTCAAGGATGCATCGGGAATCGTCAAGATGTACTCAATGGTAAACGTCCGCAACTACAACATTGTAGTAACAAGCGAGACACAGGACGAAGTATTCCAGAAATATAAGACCGCGCTCGCACAGAACGGCACAAAGGTCGAGTCTGCCACACTCACAACGGAAGAGATCATCATTGACGAGATTCTCTACATCACGCAGGGCGGCGAGACCACAGTCTACATCAAATCTCCTGCAGGAATCTATGCTCTGCCGTTCACCGAAGCAATCCTGTTCTATGAAGAAGGCGACACAGTCAAGGTAGCGTACACCGCAAAGAACGACGGCGGCGTAACGGTTGTCTCGAAAATCGAACATTAATCTCCAAAAAACAAGCAAATCATCGGAGGAAGCTGACTATGGCAAGATGGAATATTATCCGAAACGGAAAGGCAATCGCATGGGATGTAAAGAAAGGGGACTTGCACACGGACGATGTTGAAATGGCAGGTTTTTATGTCGCTGACATCGTTACATACGGCATGACCGAGGACGGTTTCAAGCTCATTCACAGACCGATCTTCCCGACTCTGCGTCTCAGACCGAACGACACCCACGCGACATATCAGATGGACATACCGAATGAAAACGTACCGAGGATCATTGCAGACGGTGAGATTGCGGAAGAGGTTCTCACAAGAGCCGAGCTGAACGGCACACTCACCCTGTACTGTACGGATGTCAGGCACGGGCTTGAGATCGTACATACCTGTTATCCCTCGACCGACTGGCGGATCACATACGAAGCTGTGACTGTTCGCAATATCGGAGCAAACGATGTTGTTCTCTCGGCAACAGTCGGTGACAACGAAGAAAACCAGACAATGGGACCTATGGGCATCAATATTCTCGATGTCATCACAGATTTTGAAGACGGAAAACTCAAGGCTGGGGAAGAATACACATATTACATTCTCTTCAGCGGCCGTGTGGCAAACGAAGATCCCGACTGCTGTCTGCCCGAATACACCGATCCCGAAGATGAGCTGAGAATCCGCATGGGCAATATCGAGCGTCTGACCGCTCCCATGAAGCTCGATACGGGAAACGAAGTGCTTGACACAATGTTCCGTTTTGCAAAGCTCCGTGCCGGTGAATCCGTGTTTGACACAATGTACGGACTTCTTCACAGCCCCGGCGGTAAGAGCTACTATGCGGCAACATGGTGCAACGACCAGGTAGAATATGCCGGTCCGTATTTCGCATACACCGGAGACGAATCTCTTATCGAATGCAGCGCAAACGCATACCGTATGTATATGCCGTTCATGTCGTCAGCTTACCGTCCCATTCCATCCTCAGTCATTGCGGAAGGAATCGACTACTGGAACGGTGCCGGTGACAGAGGGGACGCCGCTATGTACCTCTACGGAGCATCAAGATTCGTCCTCACAAGCGGCGACCGGGATCTTGCGGAAGAAATACTCCCCGGAATCGAATGGTGCGCCGAATACTGCAGACGCCAAAAGAATGAATACGGTGTCATTTCCTCGAACAGCGACGAACTTGAGGGAAGATTCCCTGCAGGAGACGCCAATCTATGCACATCCACGCTCGCATACGCGGGATACCGTGCTGCCGCCGCTCTGGAACGCGAATTCGGAAATTCGGAGCTTGCATCAGCCTACGAACAGTATGCTGACGAGCTGTACGGTGCGATCGAATCATTCTTCGGCGCGGACATTCACGGTATTCCGACATACCGCTACTACAAAGGATGCGAAATCATGAGAAGCTGGATCTGCATGCCGCTGTGCGTAGGTATTTACGACCGTGCAAGAGCTACCGTTGACGCGCTCACATCCGAATATCTCATGAAGCCCGACGGATTCCTCACCGCTGAGGGAAGCTCTACAATCTGGGACAGATCCACGCTTTACACACTCCGCGGAATCTTCGCGTCCGGTTATACCGATGAAGCCGCCGATCTTCTTCTGAAGTATTCCGAGAACCGACTGCTCGGAGAAAGAGTTCCGTATGCGGTTGAAGCATATCCCGAAGGCGACAGACGTCATCTCTCGGGTGAATCCGCGCTGTTCTGCAAGGTCATCACCGAGGGACTTCTCGATATGAAACCCACCGGACTGCATTCGTTCAGCATCAAGCCTACTCTCCCCGATGCATTCGACCACCTTTACCTCACTGACATCCGCGCTCACGGGGCAGTATTTGATGTACGTCTTGAAAAGGACGGATATACCGTAGTCAGAAGTGACGGTACACTCCTCGCGTCCGGCAAAAACGGCGAATATTCCGAAGTGAATGTTTGATTTCCGAAAACCTACACCTTATCCCTACATTACAAAGGAGACTGACAAAAAATGACAAACACATTCGGCTCTTACAAGTATGTATTCATGCTCGGTATTGACGGCATGGGTGCGTTCAACAAAAATACCGACACGCCCAACATGGACAAGCTCTTCGCAAACGGCGCAACAACCTACACCGCACTTGCGTCAAAGCCTACGATCAGCGCACAGTGCTGGACATCCATGCTCACAGGCGCTATTCCCGAGGTCCACAAGCTCACAAATGACGATATGCATCCGATCGACGGACTTCCCACAATTTTCGGTATCATAAGAGAAGCCTGCCCGGATGCTGAAATGGCGGCATTTACCGACTGGTCACCGATTGCAACAAGTATTATTACCCCGAACGGCGGTATTGA
>CAZPPN010000005.1:13220-22795 GCA_964588425.1 uncultured Ruminococcus sp.
TCCGAAAATTCTCGAATATCTCGACGGTCACACACCTAAGATGCTCTTCATCCAGTTCGACAGCGTTGACGGTGCAGGTCATACATACGGCTACGGTTTTCCCGGTCATCTTGAGAGAATCACACACGTTGACGCGCTTCTCGGCCAGCTCGTTGACAAATACAAGGAAAAAGGCATCTTCGACGACACGCTCTTCATCGTGACAGCTGACCACGGCGGAACTCCCTATTGCGGTCACGGCGGATGGTCAGACGAAGAAAGACTCGTTTTCCTCGGAGTAGCCGGCAAAAATGTAATGAACGGTCAGATCGGTGAAACGGCGATGCGTGACTATCCGGCGATTGTACTTCACGCACTCGGCGTAAAAGCTCCCGATTTCAATCCCGCAGGATATGCTGCTCAGCTTCCGACAGGCATTTTCGCAGACGCGGGTATCACAGAGAGAATCCCCGTTTATCCGAAATATGAAGTTCCGGAACCTGAAAAGCGTTCACAGCCCACTTCCGATTCCGCTGAATACATCGGCAAGTTCATTGATCCATCGAGAATCCGCTTCTGGCAGACCTATGAAAACGGAATTGAAGATGTGACCGGACAGGTCAAGATCACAACAGAGCGCGGAATTGTCAAAACATATCCGAACGGATACATCGGTATGTGCGGTGAGTTCGGCGGCGGTGTTCTCAAGGCTGAAGGAATCACACACGCTGATGTATTCTCATTCGCTTTCTGGTACAAGACAACCTCCGACGGCAGATGGGTTGATGTCCTCTCCAACAAAAGCACAGAGCATGACTGGTTCACGATCGCTCCGTTCGCTGAATTTGTCGGAATCCATCTGAAAGCTCCAGACGGAGATCACCGTGCTGCCATCAGAGGATATCTCGAATCCTACGAGGAATCTGCATACAATATCTGGGGACACTTCATGTTTGAGGTTGACATCCCGAATGGAGAGATCAATGTGTATGTCAATTTCAAAAAGACAGGAACGCTGAAAGCAGACTACCCAATCGCATCCCACTTCGATCTCAGCACCCTCTACTTCGCCCTTGATCAGCACAACAACGAACAGTTCTACAAAATCATCGACGATCTCATGATCATAGACGGAAAAGCTCCGGCGGAAGAACTGAAAAAGTATTACAAATTCTGATATAACACATAAAAATACCGTGCTCCCGCAATCAACGCAGGAATGCACGGTATTTCTCTTTCTCTGATTCGCTATATTATATTCATGCGGCATCCGGAATATGATTCATTCCCATACCGCTTTGTCTCATTTCCTGAAAATCATCCCACGCTTACCGTCGGATCAACGCTGACGATACTGCCGTCCTTGCCTATGTAAACCGCGCTCGCCTGTACAACTTTACCGCCGTAACCGACATACAGATTGCCGCCCTTAACTTCAAGCCACGGTGTCATATTGTAAGCCGAATATGAATACGAAACATCGGTAAGACTTCGCAGCCCGAATTTTATCGTTTTTATTCCTGACGGAATGGTGAATGTGTATGACGTTACCTTTGCGTCGTCTTCGTCAAGCAAAGTTGTGGATACCGCGCCGCCGTTTTTGCCGTACACCAGCTTGTATGCCGTTACCTCACGTACCTGATCGGTTACATCTGACCAAGTTATGGTACACGGCTTTCCTCTCTCCGGCTGAGTAACCGAAATATAATACGGCGCGCACGGAAGTGATTTTGTCGAGTTTATAAGGTAAATCGGCGTCTTTATTTCGGCAAAACCCGTATATATCTCATCATCGGCACCCGACGCAGCATAGAATCCGATCATGACCTCAAAATAAATCTGGTTGGTTTCAACGAACTGAGACACATCCTGAGGTGTGAACGAGAACTGCGTGTTTGACGTCGAACTCTGCAGCTCGTTGAACCAGTTATCGTCGGCTGTCAGTCTGCCGCACACATTGACGCCGAGTACTTTGTATGTTCTGTTCAGGCTGTCGCTCACCGTCCATTTCAGAACAGCCGCCTGGTTTTTATGAACACCGACAGGATAGGTCACGGTAAGCGTCGGATCGGGATCGGAATATGTACCGCCCCATGTAAAGACTTTCGCCGTGCCGTATGATGTGCCTTTATACGTAATCTCCGCGCCCGACAGAGTTACTGTTTTCACGCCTGAGCTGTATGTGAAGCTCACCTCGGCATCCCCCGAAAGATCCCACGACACGGTTTTTGTGGTGTTGTTGTATTTCACATTCACCGACAGCGTACCCGAATACATGGTTGATGTAACAGGTTTCGGGCTGATCGTGAAATACAGTTTTGTTCCGTCAGTTTCAACACAGATACGGGCATAGTATCCGCCGATCGTAAGAGTCTGAATTGTCTTGTACAGTATCTTCATCCGCCGCCTCCGTTATTCGAGAAGAATGAAAAGCTCTCCGTCGGCAAGTGATGACGGAAGTGATGTGCCGTAACCGATGTTTCTCACAACCTGAGCACCGAGTGTCTCCGATGCCGCCTTGAGGTTTCCCGTCATGGTACCGCCCGCTTTTGTTAAAAATTCAGAAGCCGTATGTCCGCCGAGCATATTCGCGTTTTCCGCACTCTGAGCATATGCCAGAGAATCAATCGTACTTGTGACAACGCCGCATAAAGAAGAATCCCCTCGCGTATCGGTAAGCATATCCGCCCCAATCGCTATTGTGCCCGACGGAACAGCCGCATACGCAAGCACAAGATCACGCACGCTGTCCGTATCCTGCGGAACCGAGTCGATATCCTCCGCGGCAATCAGGCTGAACTTGCCCTGAGCCGAATTGAGTCTGAGCACAATCGCGTATGTCTTTCCGCTCTCGAGTGTTATCACAGTATCAGCTTTCTGCCACGCCATATATCCTCTGATCCACGCAATTCCTGCCGAGACTTTCACCGAAAGACCTGCATCGGGTGTCACGCAGAAGCTGTCATCGCCGAAAATACCGTCATTGTAAAAACACGAGATCATTTTCGCAAAGAATGACGAATCGACAGCCTTGTTGCCTCTCGGAAATCCGTTCACGCTCTCGACAACCTCGGTAGAATCAAACATACCGCCGTACACCGATGTAATTATATCTGCCATATATTTCCTCCTGTTAATCTATGTTGATCATGACTGATTCTTCATGATCTGTCTGATATACCGCACCTCATCCCCGAATGACGGGTATATCATCTTCATACCGCCCTCGTAAACCGTGTCGACAGCGGTAAGTCTCATGCCGAACGACAGGCACAGCTCGTCATCGACAATGTCACAGATATCGCCGAGATGATAGTCCGTGCCGTACCTCGGGAGCGCATCCGCATCACATTCCGCGCTGACATACACCGACTCGCCGAGCTTGGACAAAACTTCCGCCGCACGGACACCGAGAGCCGATGTATAAGCCGCCGTTGACGAAAAATCATCCGGATCAATATCCGAGGCTTTTTTGTAAACTTCACGGGTGTGTCCTCCGCCGCTTTTGTTCAGCGTCACAACCGTACCGTCCGATCCCTCGATATACACGACATTTTTCTTCCCTTCCGAGCGTTTTTCCATCTCGAGCGACACGATATTTCCGAACGATGCCGAGAATATTGCAGGCTGAGCATCCACTATCGCGTCCGATGTCAGGTCCTCGCCTTTCACCACCCTGAACACCGGCTCCATACGCTCCGCATCAAGCTCAATTCTGTATGATGCGCCGTAAGGAGTCAGAAGATCGTACAGCCAATCCGCCAGATTCTCCCACGAATACCCGACCGTCACACTGTCCGTAATCACGGCATTGTCGGATGCCACGCTGATCGGAGCTGTGCTGTCGTTTCTCAGATTGCCCGACACCGCTTCAAGAGCCACATCTGTCACAGTACCGGAATATGTACCCTTGCCGTACATCAGCCTGTCCTGAAGCAGACACTCGAGCAGATGACCGCCCATCTCACAGTCTCCGTCATCGCTTGTCGTCAAATATTCGATACGTCCGCAGAACACACGCCCTCCGTTTTCGGCAGGTGAGCATCTGACATACACCGCATCGGTTATTCTGCCCACGAGAGACCGCGGAAAATGCAGAGTGAACGAACCGACTTCATTGTACCTCTCGCTCCACACAACTGATGTGAACTCATCCAGCGGCCCGTCGATCAGAGCGAAGCTTTCGTCAAGAAAATACAGATCCATATACTGCCTCACATTCCGAAATACAGCGGCGTGAACTCGATATACGCATCAATATACTCGCCGCCGGAGTCACATATCACGGAGAAATCCGATTTTCCTGCCGGAAGTGTGAAGAATACGCTGTTTTTGTCAAAAGTAAAGCATCGCTCACCGTTCTTGTAGATATTCTTCATCTTCGGGCGCGTGTCGATCACCAGCTCATCCCCATCTGAGAGAGTCAGCGGACATTTCACGAATTTCCCGCCGCATTTTATACCCGGGTTCACAACATCGCCGCCGCTTGCCACGATCACAGCCGTAAGACCGCATTCGTAATCCCCCGGATTGTCAGCCGCAGTTCTGTCAGTTGTACGGTACATTCCCGATACTGTGCCTGCTCCCGACATGAAGTTCATCGGGAATGTCAGCATCGGCGCGGCATCGCGGAATGTGATCTTTCTCGCATCGGTGTCGCGGAAAAATACCGTCGGCGCAATGAACCGCAGTACGGCTTCAATCGAGTCGTAGAACGTGCCGCGTGAAAAATCCGCTTCCTCATACGGAATCACATCAATCAGCCTGCGTACCCCGAACATTTCAACGTCAAGCAGGCAGTCCTTCATCGGATTCATCATCGAGACGAGCTTTCTTCGCACCCTGTCCTCGGCACCGCGCACTATCTCAAACGCCAGACTGATCTCACGCTCCGCAAAACGTCTTCTCTGGGCATATCCTCCGACATTCGATGCGTATGAGCTTACTTTTACGTCAAATCCCGTGCTGGAAAAACCGGAGAATCCGTTTTCAATCAGTCTGCACTCCGCATCGGGGGATATCTCGATCTCGTTTTCGCCCGAGCGGAATATAATTTTATAAGAATTGTCAAAATCCGTCACAGTCTGAATATCGCCTCACTTTCGCGTCTGATTCTCCGAGCTGTTCTGTAAGGGGAGGCGTCATCATCTCTCAGATAAATGTTCTGAGTCACACTCCCCTGACGTCCCATCACAGCGCTCTGCCCATCCCCGATCCCCTCACGCGCGGAGTACACCGATGTCATCGCGCCGCTCACGTACGACGATCCCGAGAGAATACCCTCCGCAATACCGCGCGAGATCATGACACCTACCTCATCGCGCATCAGAGCGGACGGCGACTGTATCTGATAATAGCTTTTCACAGCGGCATTTGCCTCAGCCGATACTTTTCTTATCGCTGCTATTACCTCGTTTCCTGCAGCAAGAATACCGGACGCCACACCGGACATTATCTGATGCCCGATCGAGGACCATCCCGATGCCGAAAACGCCGATCTCGCCGAGTTCGATACATTCTGCACAGCGGATGTCACCTGAGCCGAGCCGGATGTCACTCCTGCCGCGATGCCACCTGCTGCCGCCGAACCTGCGCTCTGCCATCCAGCATTGCTGAACGCCGCTATTGATGCGAGCGCCGCATTTCTCATCGAAACTGTGATGTTCTCTGCCGTCGATGCCACCATTGCAGTCACGCCCGCCAGAGACGCACCGAGTGATTCGGCGATCCCTGCGGACATAAGCGATGACGACAGCGACGTGCTTATCCTCTGCCCGAGAGACGACATCTGCATCTCAAGATTCGTCACCGATGCCGCGAGCGATGATGTGTCAAGCACAACCCCTATCGTTACCGATCCGTCAGCCATATTTCTACCTCCTTAAATTTTATCACGATCCGTCCCTCACACGTACTGCCGCCTTAGCACGGCGTATCCGTCTTCGCAGCGAGTCATCCTCTATCTTTGACGTATCGCATTGTCTGAGCTGAACAACCCTCATGAAGCCGCAGTCGGGCGGAAGATTTTTTAAGAGAGCCATAAACTTCCACCAGTGCATCTCAGCGACAGTAAGATCCACGCCATATGCCTCCATGAAAGACGCATATATCAAGTCCCCGTCCTGGGAGAAGTCGAAAGCACGCTCCCCTCTGCCGCCCGATCCGCCGCTTCTCGATTCCGCCGATCTGCCGCATCCCGCGAATCTGAAAATACCGCCGATCAGCGAGGTGTAAAACTCTTTCCCAAGCTCCTCACCGCCGTTCATTCTCTGCCACACATCCGGACACACCAGCATTATCACGCATCTGATCCTCGTCAGATCGTCAGCACCGTCCGAATTCTCAAGAGCATCAAGCGCGAGTATCCACCGTCTGAAATCGCACTCCAGTCTGATGATCTCTCCGCACACGCTAAGCGAATCGGGAAGCGGATCACACAGGATATTTATCCTGATATCCGTCATAATACATTACCGAGTGCAGAATGAGTGATCCTTTCCGCACATCGCTTCTCGATCGACACACGCAGCGCCGCGAATTCCTCAACCTGAGCGTTCAGAAATACAATAAAGTTTACATATGCGTCTGAATACTCTCTGAGACTGCATTTTTCACCGCAGATCTTCACGCCCTCCCCGTCACCGAAAATCATGTCGAAGAATCTGCCGATCATGCCGCACTGTTCCTCAATCGTTTCATGAGGAGCGATCCCCTCACGCGCTTCAAGCTCGTCCGCCGCTTTTTTCAGCTCCAACAGCGCCTCACCCACCGATCTCATGCATTCCGCTTCACTTATATCGAACGGATACTCCCGCCCGCCGCAGCTCCATTTGCTGTTCATACCCATACCTCCTTAAATCAGTTTTCCGTGAAAGATCCGCTTGCTTTTGCAAACACACCTGCGATGATGTCGCCGACCGCTTTCATCGTGCCCGTGTAGCATAGCGCGTCAGTACCGTCACCGCATTCATCCGGAATCACGGAATACTCTCTCTTCACCGCGTTGTAAATACCGGCGTTTTCAGTCTCGTCAAAGAGATCGACACAGATCACCTCAACCTTTGCATCCTCACCGGTCATCTCGCGATCCGTGATGAGTCTGATCTTCCCGATCACGGGGTTGTCGGAGTAGACTTCAAGTTCGTAGTCGATCTCAGGCGCGTAACCCGTGATGTCGGTTCTCTTTGTAGCCTCGTGGATGTATCTTCTCTGATAGCTCACCGCGTTCTTGGATTCCGTGAATTCGGTAAAGCCCTCACCGATCAGAGACCACACGGGAATCTCCTTTGTACCGGTGTTCATATAATGCTGTCTGTCAGCTCTTTTTACAATTGACATTTGTTACCAGTCCTTTCGGTTAATTATCATTATTTCTGAAATATCTCAAAACGTACGATGCGCGGTATTCTTCCTCACCGCTGTCAAATACCGCCGATTTCGACGCATTCGCCTTAACGATGATCCTGCACTCACGTCCGTCAATCGGAAATACGTTCCTTCTCACATGATCCGCGATCTTTTTGTAAAAGCCGAGCACATCAAGACGGTCTCCGACATCCTGCCCGACACATCTCACGCGGATATCGAAAGTCAGACCGATCACCTGCGATCCGTCCACATAGTCTCTGATCACATCAGGCCCGCCGACCATCCGGACAGCCGCCCAGCCGTCACGCCATGCCTCGGGGAGAAATCCTTTCACGGGATCGCCGTCAGATATGATCCGGTTCAGGAATCCGCACACCAAAGACGGGATTTTTTCTTCTTCAATCATTTTCTCTTCCTCCAATCGGTCATCATCTCGCCGCCGCTTTCATACCACCGGGCATCATGATCGAATCGGCTGACCCGGCTGAGGCTCTTCCCGAACAGAGTCCGTCACGGGCAGCAGCAATCCACCGTTCGAGATCCTCCGATTTTGCCGCCTCAAACCAGTATGCCGTCGCCCGCGGATGCTTCTTTTTATTGAACTCACGCGACGCATAGTAACACTCCGACGCATAATCCGCCGAATATGTCACCTCACCGTTTACACCGACACCGCTTGCATGACCTGACGAGCACAGCCTTCCCGTGTAATACGGCACGAACGGCTCGCACGATGCAAGAACAGCGGCTTCAAGTGATCTCACCGTGCTCTCGATACGTCCGCCGAACAATGATCGGAGATCTGTGAGATTGCTTTCAACACTAAATCTCAGCATAATTACCTCACTTCAGCTTCAGACGGATGTGCGTCATCTCAGCCGAGCCCGTGAAATATCCGACTTCCGCCACACGCATCACACGCTCGTTTTCACATCCCTGACGAAGAACGCACATATCACCGCCCTTTGGTCTCGGAAGCGATACGTAATTTCCATCAGAATCCGTACATCTGCACCGCTCGGGGAAATAGTAAACCGTCACGCCGCTTTTGTCGACAGCTTCTTCGTCAACCGCGAATACCTCACGTACAGCAGCGCCGTCAAGGGTATATTTCGCATACACGGCATTGTAATCACCGTCTTCACCGAGATATGATCTGTATTCGATAGATTCACCGCAGAATCCGCTCATAGTCTCCCTCCTCATACCCAGCAGTCGAGAAGCCCGCACTGACGCAGGATTCCCACCGCTTCGGATGATATTTTCTCACCGGATACGGTCACACCGCTGTTCTCCGCATAAGTCACTTTCGCATCTCCCAGAGCCTCGCTTTTCACATCGCGTCCTCCGCCTGCCTGCATGAACTCAGACTGCACCGAAACCGCAGACTCAAAGCCTTCCCGCTGGGAATCGGTCATGTCATCCTCACGCCTCGGATAGATAAGGGAGAGGAGAATTGCCCTCCCCCTGTTGTATGCAGCATCAGCCATAAACTCCCCTCCTTAAATCAGCACGTCCGATCAGCCGAGATATCTTACGGCAAGCTCGGGGTAGATTGTCTTGAACGCATAGAGAACGTCCATGGAGAGAATCTCGCGCTTGAACTTCATATCGTATCCGCGTACAACTCTGAGCGCAACACCGTTGTAGGTTGTCACATAAGACTCAACACCGGCAGGCGCCTGGAGAGGTCTTGTGATGAACGCAAACGCATCGGGATGGAACACAAGGTTAGCGGTATGGGAACCGATCACCTCAACCTTATCACCGGATGCCGCTGTAACAGGCGTTGTGAACTCGACTGTCACAGAAGTGCCGGAGTGAGAAGCAGACTTCACCGCGTAGGACTTATCCCCGATTCTGATGAGGTCGCCGTATCCGAGCTCGCCGTCCCCTGTAACACCGAATGTAACTTCACGCTCACCGTTCACATCAGCCGCAAGAGTGAGAGTGCCGGAGAAGGATGTATTATGATCGCACACAGCCTGAGACATATAGTTCTCGATGCCGAATACTTTGCCGATCGCACCTGTTCTGAGAGCAGAGGAAGATCCGCACTTTTCCGCGTTCACAATGGAAGGAACCTGCTTGAGCTTGGATGCCGCAAGAGGATTCCATACCGCGCATCTCATACCTGCGGGAACTTTCTGTGTGTCAAGCGCATAGGAAGCGTTCGCGAGATCGTCAAGTCCGTCCGGTACAGAGCCGGCAGCACCTGCGAATCCGGG